>JAKAUG010000329.1 GCA_021827805.1 Bacillota bacterium
CCGCTCCTCGATCGCCTCGATGATCCCCGCCCCGTGCATGGGGTAGACCACGCGATCACCGATGCTGAACAAATGCCCACCTCCCCCCGCACGGCTACTGCTCTCCTCCGCATTATAACATCCGCGCGGGATGGGCTGGGGTCGGCGCGTCGCACCACCAGAGCCGAGTCTCGGGGCTGCGTTGGGGGACCCGGCAGGGGGCGCGCCGCATCGGCCGGTCCCACCCGGGCCCACGAGGAGCGTTGACAGCCCAAAGGCGCGGTCCTTATAATGACGGCGCGTTGCATACAGGAAGCGGGTTTGCTTCCCCGTCGTCGGGCGCCGGGTGCCCCGGAAGGGGCGTGTGCTAGTGATGCCGCAGAACGGCGGCGGACCCAGCCGGCCAGGCCGGGAAGGGGTGCAGCTGCGGTGAAGGACCTTCTGTGGGATGAGTTCCAGGAGGCTGTGCAACAGGGACTTGTTCGTCACCGCAGTGTTCTGGATGTTGTTTCCAAGTTTCAGGAGGCCGGTGTCCGTATCTCGAGGGCTCTCGCCAAATCCGTCACCGTGTGCGGCTGTGTGAGCATCAACGCGCAGAAGAACGAGATCCCCCAGGGCGCCAACCTTTCCCTGCAGGAGATACGCAGCTACATGCACGACCACCTCAACGGGGACCTCTGTCCCACGTGTCGGGAGGTCATCGAGGAAGAGGTCGGTCGACTCCTGTTCTACACCGCGGCCCTCGCCAATCTTCTGGACATCAACGTCTATGACGTCCTGATCAAAGAGAACAAGAAGCTCGCGGCCCTGGGCGTCTACCACATGTCCTGATCCATGCGTGATCTCCCACGTGATCAACCCACACAGCAGGTGAACCTGACGAAGCCACGGATGTGCGCCACGTGACGCGGCCCGGGTAGGCATGCCACCATGCCCTCGCCCAACCACAGCGCATCTGTGGGGATGTATCCGGAACGGCCGCGTACCGTCCCTCACTTCAGACGCTGCGCCGGCGGCTGACGGCGGCCGCGCGCAGGCGCTTCAGCGACTCCCGGATGCCCCGGGCCCGGCTTTCCCCGACGCCTTCCACCGCGTCCAACTCGGGAATCTCCGCCGCCACCAGCGCCTGCAGGGTGCCCAGGCGCGTGATGAGCCGCTCGGCCACCGTCCCGGGGAGGCGCGGCACGCGGTTCAGCTGGCGCAATCCGCGCGGCTGCACGGGCGCGTCCAGGTCCGAGGTTCCGTTACCCAGGCCCAGCAGCCGCCCAGCCTCCAGGGCATCCAACCTGCCCTCGGTCGCCAGCTGTGTGAGGCGATCCGCGACCTGGCGGGCCTCCGCCCAGCTGGGCAGGACGGGTCCCTGGACGCGCACGTAGTCGCGAATGACCAGGAGCTCCTCGTCCGCCAGGCCCTCCACCTGCTGCGCGAGCTGGACGGCCACCAGCCCCCCCTCCGCACCAAGCTCCGTGGCCACCTGCGCAACCTCCGTCGCCACCCGGTGCATGAGGGCGAAGCGCTGGAGCACGCGGACCACATCCACGCCCGACACCTTGTCCCGGAACTCCAGCGCGGAGAGCAGCATCAGCGCGTCGTCCAGCCGCCCCCTCTGCTCGCCCAGTGTGGCCAGGGCCTGGTTGGCGCGGCCGAGCAACATCACCGGGTCACGCATCGTGTAGCGCCAGTCGCCCGCGTAGACCGAGATGGAACGCCGGCGCTGGCTGACGGCGATGACCAGGGCGCCTGTCTGGCGGGCCACGCGTTCCGCGGTACGGTGCCGGGTACCTGTCTCCCCGGTGGGGAGCGAGGCATCCGGCTGCAGCTGCACGTTGGCGTAGCGGATACGGGTCAGATCCTGGGAGACGAGCACGGCCCCGTCCATCTTGCACAACTCATACAGCCGGGTCGCCGAAAACGGGCAGTCCAGATGGAAGCCGCCGTCCACCAGTGGATCCACGCTCTCGTCGGGGCCCACCACGATCAGCGCCCCAAGCCCCGCGGCCAGAACGCTCTCCACGCCCTCGCGCAGCACCGTCCCGGGAGCAAGGCGGGCCAGAACCTGCTCCCGCGCCACGGGCAAGGTCACCGCTGATCCCTCCCTCTGTGGCGCGGCCCGAGCACCGCCTCCAGAGCCTCGGACAGGCGCGCCACGGGCCGCACGTCCATCCCCTCCAGGCCTGGGCTGCCCGCGGCCGGCACGATCGCACGCCCAAAGCCCAGGCGTCCGGCCTCCGAGAGCCGCTCGTCGGGGCGCGGGACGGCGCGCAGCTCACCGCCCAGCCCGATCTCCCCGAAGACGACAAGGTCGGCGGGTACCGGGCGGTCCGCAAAGGCGGAGGCCAGCGCCAGGGCCACACCCAGGTCGGCGGCCGGCTCTTCCAGGCGGACGCCCCCCGCCACCTTCACGTAGGCATCCATCTGGCCGCAGGGCACCTGACAGCGCCGCTCCAGCACCGCGAGCAGCAGCGCGAGGCGCGAGGAATCCACGCCGTGCGCCGTCCTGCGCGGGCTGCCGAAGGAGGGGGTGCAGAGGAGGGCCTGGACCTCACACAGCAGGGTGCGGGTGCCCTCAAGGGCCACGGTCACCACGCTGCCCGGCACGCCGGTGGCCCGCTCCGCCAGCAGCAGCGCCGACGGGTTGGGCACCTCCCGCAACCCCTGCGATGCCATCTGGAAGACGCCGAGCTCCTGGGTGGAACCGAAGCGGTTCTTCAGCACGCGGAGCAGACGAAAGGGGGAGAAACGTTCCCCCTCAAAGAGCAGGACCACGTCCACCGTGTGCTCCAGGAGCCTCGGCCCGGCCAGGAGCCCCTCCTTGGTCACGTGCCCCACCAGGATCACGGGCAGGCCGCCCGACTTGGCGAGGTGCAGCAACACCCCCGTGACCTCGCGCAGCTGCACGGGACTGCCGGGAGCGAGCGGAAAGTCCGGATGGCGCATGGTCTGGAGGGAGTCGACGATCAGCAACCTTGGCGCCACGGAAGCGACCAGACTGGCGATGACCTCGGTGTCCCAGGCGGCGGCCACGTGCAGGCCCGGAGCCAGGCTGCCGAGCCGCCGCGCCCTGGCCTTGATCTGTCCGGGCGATTCCTCCCCGCTGGCGTAGAGCACGGGCCAGCGTTCGGCGAGGCAGCTGGCGACCTGCAGGAGCAGCGTCGACTTGCCGACCCCGGGGTCGCCGCCAAGCAGGACCAGCCCGCCCGGAACGATACCGCCGCCGAGCACGCGGTCGAACTCGGCGATCCCACTGGCAAGGCGCTCCTCGTCGGCGTCCTCCACGTCCTCAAGCGGCCGCGCGAGGGCGGCCGCCGGTTCCGCTTCCGCCGGACGGCTCAGCGTGTTCCACTCGCCACAGCCCGGACAGCGCCCAAACCACCCTGGAGACTCATACCCACAGCTCTGGCACGTGAAGCGGGGTCGGGCCCTCGGCATGCGTGCGGCTCCCTACGGATGGTCGGCCCAGAATGTGCGGCCGTCCACACCCAACTCCTTCTTCCACACCGGTAACTCCTGCTTCAAACGCTCGATGCAGAAGCGGGCCGCGGCGAAGGCGTCCCCGCGATGGGAGGAAGCCGCGGCCACGCCCACAGCCGCCTGTCCCGGCGCGAGGATCCCCACCCGGTGGGCCATCGCCAGGCGGCACCCCGGCCACAGCGCGTCCGCGCGCTGGGCGATGTCCTCCAGGACGGACTCCGCCATGGACGCATAGGCCTCATAGTCCAGGCCCCGGGTTTGCCAGCCGTCGGTGCTGGCGCGGACCGTACCCATGAAGAGGACCTGCGCCCCACATGAGGGATCGGCCACCCGCTCCAAGAGGTCCTGCGCGGAGACGGGCTCGGGTCCCACGTGCACCTGGCCCGGAGCTCCGCCGCTGACCGGCGGCAGCACGGCCACCTCGGCGCCGGGGGGTACAGGGTCTCGGGGCTCCGCGGCCACGCGGTTGATGGCGACGCGGCAGCGGCCCAGCACCGGCCCCCCCTCACGGACCAGGATGGCCAATAGCTCGCCGCACGTCAGGCCCCCCTGGGTCTCCAGGGTATGGACCCGCGTGCCGAGGGCCTCCGCCGCGGCACCGAAGAGCCGCACGTCTATCCGCAACGTTCCCTCCCGCTAGCCTGCCGTGCCGGCCTCCACCGTTGTCTTGCCCTCGTCGCCGCCTGGGGAGTCCTTGACCGGATGCTCCGCCGCCGCGGCATCCTTGGCCTCTCCCACGCGAAACGTCAGCTTGGGCTCGGCGCTCTTGCTCTCGGGGTCCACCTCCACGTCGATCAGGACCAGGCTGCCCTCGGGGAACCTGCCGGCAAGAAGCTGCTCGGACAGCGGGTCCTCCACCAGGCGCGTGATGGCCCGCCGCAGGGGCCGCGCGCCGAACTCCACGTCCGTACCCTGGTCGACCACCATGTCCTTGGCCGCCGGGGAGATCTCAAAACGCAGGCCGTTGTCGTGCATGCGGGTCTGCAACCGGGCCAGCATCACGTCGACGATGTGCGTGAGGTGATCCCGCCCGAGGGGATGGAAGACGACCACCTCGTCGATGCGGTTCAGGAACTCTGGCCGGAAGGTTCGCCGGACCTCATCCATGATCTTTTCCTTGAGGGAGGCGTAGTTCGCCTCGTCCTCCTTGCTCGCGGGCCGGAAGCCCATCGCGGCCTGGCGCTTGAGGTACTGGGCCCCGATGTTGCCCGTCATGATGATCACGGTGTTGCGGAAGTCGACGGCCCGACCCTTGGACTCGGTCAGCCGCCCCTCCTCCAGGACCTGCAGCAGCAGGTTGAAGACCTCCGGGTGGGCCTTTTCGATCTCCTCCAGCACGACCACCGAGTATGGACGCCGACGCACGGCCTCGGTGAGCTGGCCGCCCTCCTCGTAGCCGACGTATCCGGGGGGCGCGCCGAGCAGTCGGCTCACGGTGTGCCGCTCGGTGTATTCGGACATGTCGATGGTGACGGTGGCGTCCTCGTCCCCGAAGAGGGCCTCGGCCAGGGCCTTGGCGAGCTCGGA
>JAKAUG010000187.1 GCA_021827805.1 Bacillota bacterium
GGCCGCCGTGACCCTGGTGGGAGAACCCTCCTGGGCGTAGGCCCGCAGTCGTCGGCATGGCTGGCCTGGATCGGCCCGGCCAAGGCCCAGACCGCCGCGGGACATCGCTAGCCATGCGGGGCGGGGGCCAGCACAGCCACGAGTAAGCCGCCGATCCCCACCAGCCAGGCGGCCTCGCGCCAGCCCAGGCGGCGGAAGGCCGTGGTGCGGGGCTGCCTCCAGGCCGCCGCGGCATGCCAGAGCCCCAGGCCCACGACCGCGGCCGTCACCGGCGCGGCTCCCAGCGACGCCCCGCCGGCGACCAGGAGGAGGCCCGCGCCGGCCGTCCACCCCCAGAGCAACCAGCCCGCTCGCGCCGTGCCGCGCCGGCTCTGCCGAGGCACGCGTTCGAGGTGCAGGCCCATCGCGCATACCGCGGCTGCCGCGGCGTAGCCCAGGGCCGCCGCGGGGACCAGCAGCCCACCAGGCCCGTGGGGGCGAGGGGCCGCCGCCGCCACCGTCACCCCGAAGACCTCCACCGCCGCCGCAGGCACCTCGGGCCACCAGGCGCGGGCGTTCCCGAGGCGCAGCCCGGCTTCAAAAAGGCCCGCGGCGAGGCCCGCGGCCGCGGCCCCGAGGGCCGGGCCCGATCGCACCCACCCTGCCCAGACCGCCAGCAAGATCAGCGCCAACAGCGCGAGCGCACCCGCGACGCCCTCGCCGGGGAGGGGCGGCAGGCGGCGTGCCCTGCGCCAGAGCGACCAGAGCAGCGGTTCCCGGGCCAGGACGGCCGCGGCCAGGGCGGCTCCAAGCCACAAGCCGGCCAGGGGGGCGTGTCCGAGGAGGATGCCCACGGCCCATGGGACGCCCGCGACGAACCAGGCGCCCGACTCGGCAGGCATTTGCCAGAGCCAGCGCCGGCCTTTTTCCGTGCGCGCCCCGATCGCCCTCCGCTCCCCTCGGCCCCGTGGCTGCGGGCCGGCATCCCGCCCGTTGGCTATCCTGGTGCACGCGCGACGAGCCGGCAAGGGCGGCCCCTGGGTGGCTCGTCTGGTGATCGCTTCTGACGGTCGGGCGAGGGACGGGCTGCGAGGCGGAGAATCCCGTGAGGGGTAGGCCACCGGGGTGTGCGCTGGCGGGTGCGGGAGGTGTCTGGGTGGTCCGGGAGCTGTCCGCGGAGGTCGTGGTCGTCGGAGGCGGCAGTGCGGGCGTGGCGGCCGCGGTGGGCGCGGCCCGTGCGGGCGCCGACGTGCTGCTGCTCGAACGCTACCCCTTTCTCGGTGGGGCGGGCACGGCCAGCGGCGTCCATTGCTTCTGCGGCTTTTACACCAGCGGGGAGGAACTGGTGCGCGTCGTGGCGGGACTGGGGTCCGAGATGCTCTCTCGGCTGCAGCGGGCCGCGGGCTCCCTGCCGCCCTTCCGCGCCCAGGGCTCGCGCAATGTCGTCATCCCCTTCCATCCGGAGATCCTCAAGGGCGTGCTGGAGCAGATGGTCGTCGACGCGGGTGCGCGCCTGCGGCTGCACACCTGGGTGACGGGTGTCCAGGTCATGGACCGGCGTGTGCGCCATCTCGACCTGTTCAGCAAGTCCGGGCCCGAGCGCGTCCATGGCGAGGTCTTCGTGGACTGCAGCGGGGATGCTGACGTCGTGGCGATGGCGGGCGGCGGGGTGACCGTGGGTGACGAGGAGGGCGCGGTGCAGTCCGCCTCCATGTATTTCACGTTGGGCGGGGTGGACTGGGAGAGGCTGCGCTCCCTGAGCCGGGAGGACATCGGCCGCGTCGTGGGTCAGGCGTTCGACGAGGGTTGGCCAGACATCGCCCCCCAGCCGGGCCTCTTCGTCCCGCTGCCGTCCGGCGAGGTGCTTGCGGCCTTCCACAAGGATCCTGAGGTCGACGGCCTGGATGCGGACTCCCTCACGCGGGCCGAGGTGCGGGCGCGGCGGGCCGTGCACTCCTATGTGCGCCTGTTCCGCGAGCGCATGGTCGGGTGCGCGAACGCCCACCTGGTGCGCACGGGCATGCAGGTCGGCATCCGGGAGACCCGCCGGGTGCGGGGACGTTACGTGCTCAGCGGGCGAGAGTGCATGGAGGGCGAGCGCTATCCCGACGCGGTGGGGCGCGGTGGCTGGCCCATCGAGATCCACAAGCGCGACCAGGGGCGCGTGTACGCGCGGTACGGATACATTCGCAACGACGGGTACTATCAGATTCCGGCGCGCGCCCTGGTGGCCAGGGATCTGCAGAACGTGCTCACTGCGGGGCGCTGCCTGTCGGCCACGCACGGGGCTCAGGCCTCGGCGCGGGTGATGGGCACTTCCTGGGTTACGGGGCACGCGGCGGGGGTGCTCGCGGCCCTCGCGGCGCGCGGGCATGCGCGGGAGGAGTCCGCCTGGTTCGGCCGCGGACGGGAAGAGCTGGAGGCGCAGGGGGCGCTCATCTAGGACCGGGGGGGAGGGTTCGGCGTTGATCCGAGCGGTCACCTTCGACGCCGGGGGAACCCTGATCCACTGGTTCACCCATCCCTCCCGGCAGTTTGGCGAACTCTGCCGCCTGGCTGGGATCGGGCTGTCTGCCGAGGACGCACGCCGCGCGTCCGAGGCCTGCGTGCGCTTCCGCTCGTCCAACCCGCCCCGGCCGGACCGGCCCGTGGAGGATGCCTGGTGGCTGGAGCATGACGAGGTGGGATTGCGGGCGGCCGGCCTGAGCGAGGACCTGCCCGTTCTGGCGCAACGCATCCAGGCTGTGGCCCACAACCTGCGCGTGGGGTGGGTCCTGGACCCCGACATTCCCGCCGTTCTGGAAGAATTGGCCGCCCGCGGTCTGGTGCTGGGCGTGGTGTCCAACTGGGACGGCACCCTGCGCCGGCGCCTGGAGGCCCTCGGGGTGGCGAGATACTTCCGGTACATCGCCGACTCCGGCGAGCTGGGCGTGAGCAAGCCGGATCCGGAGATCCTGCGCGTGGCCTGCCGGCGCCTGGGCGTCGCCCTGGCCGACTGCCTGCACGTGGGCGACCGGCCAGATACCGACGGAGGCGTGGCCGCGGCGGCGGGCGCGAGCGCCCTGATCTACGATCCCCTCGGTGCCCTTGAGGTGGACCTGCCTCGCGTGACACGCCTGCGAGATGTGGTGACCCGGCTTGAGGCCTGATGGCGTGGCCGGACGGGAGCGCGCCAGCGCGCGTCACCACGGACCAGGGTGGCCTTGGACGCTGCAGATTGTCACGGATTCGTCCTGGAGGGGCCACAGTGCGCCAGATCTTCGTGGCGCGGACGAGCCGGAGCGGGTATGATGGTCGAACCATCACGGTACGGCCAGGGGCGGCATGGGCCATCTGGCACCGCCCACACCCTACCCCTCCTGGACCACCGTGACCGCAGCGCAGAAAAGAGGCGGTAGCTCTTGCAGATCGTCTACAACCCCAGTGGGCACGGACTGCGCCTTTCCCTGAGGGCCTGCCGGGAGTTGGATCTGCCTGCCGGTTGCAGCTCGGCCTTTGACAGCGATGTGGATCGGACGAACCCGCGGCTGGTGCAGGTGATTCAGGAACTCGGCGATGCGGCCAGTTCCGGCGGACCCCTGCGGGTCCTCGACGTGCCCGAGGACGCGGAATGGCACATCGAGGCGGGACCGGGAGGGGAGCGGGTGATCGCTCGGCGCGTGAGCTGGAGCGCGCTTTAGGGGCGAGAGGCCAACCTCCGGGATCGACCCTGGCAGGAGGGCGGCGTTCAGGCGCGAAGCGGCACCATCCGGAGGGCCTTGACGGCCTGACGGGGGGTGCCGTTTTTTTGGCGGATCTCGGCATCGCGGCCCTGAGCTTCGCCCATGTCCATGCCAACGGCTATGCGGACCAGGTCCAGCGGAATCCGCGCACCAAGCTGGTCGTCGTCTGGGATGAGGACCCCGAGCGGGGTCAGGAGCGCGCCCGGCGCTACGGGGCGCCCTTCGAGCCCAGCCTGGAACGGGCACTGGCGTATGACGGGGTGGGCGCCGTGGTCTGCAACGCGCCCTCCTCCATGCACGCCGAGGTTATGGTCCCCGCGGCCAAGGCTGGCAAGCACGTGTTCACCGAGAAGGTTCTGGCCCTGACCGTCGCGGAATGCGACCAGATCCTGGAGGCGGTCCGGGCCGCGGGGGTCCAGCTGATGATCTCCATGCCGCAGCTCTGCGGATCGGATCTGCGCTGGGCCAAGGATGCCATCGACGAAGGCAAGTTCGGTGAGGTCACCCTGGTGCGCACGAGGGTGGGCCACAGCGCGTCACTGGACCGCTGGTGGCAGCCCGGCAACTGGTTCCGCGACCCCAAGCGTGCCGGAGGCGGAGCGCTGATGGACCTCGGGGCGCACCCGGTCTACCGCGTGCGCTACCTGATGGGTCAGCCGCGCTCGGTGATTGCCCGGCTGACCAGCTTCCGCGGCACCTATGAGGTGGACGACAACTGCGTGGTCATCGTGGACTTCGAGAACGGGGGCCTGGGCAGTGTCGAGGCCTCCTGGGTCCAGCGGGGTGGACCAGAGGGTGTCGCGATTTACGGCACGAAGGGCTGGGCGTTGCTGGGTTATCCGGGGGCGGCCGTGGTCGCCGGCGGAGAGGCCTTCACAGGCTCCCAGGGCGGGCAGATCATGCCCGGCAACCTGCCCAAGCCTTGGCGCTCGCCCATGGACCAGTGGGTCGACGCCGTCCTGGACGGCACGGAGCCGGACATCCGGCCCGAGTTCGGCCGGCAGCTCACGGAGATCATGCAGGCCGCCGCGACGTCCGAGCGCGAGCGGCGCGAGGTGCGCTGGCCCGTCTGAGGCCGCGGCGGGAGGCGGCGCAGGCGGGCGGGGGCTTGCTCCTGGGAATCGACGGCGGCGGGACGCAGACGCGCGCCGTCCTGGCGGAGCCGGGCGGCGCCGTCCGCGGGCGGGGCGAAGTGGACCAGCTTGTTCTGCCGGGTGCGTCCGGTGTGCATGGACTGGTCCCGCTTGC
>JAKAUG010000108.1 GCA_021827805.1 Bacillota bacterium
GCGCATCGTGGCCAGGTAGGTGGGGTTGAAGGTGCGCGGATAGGGAACCTTCTTCCGGCGCAGCACGTCCGGCGGCAGGACCCCCTCCAGGGCCAGGCGCAGGATGCCCTTGGACTCCCCCTGCCAGGCCTTCATGTGCCAGGGGATGTTCCACACATACTCCACCAGGTGGTGATCGCAAAACGGCACCCGGACCTCCAGGCTCACCGCCATGCTCATGCGGTCCTTGCGGTCGAGCAGCGTCGGCAGAAACCGGGTGATGTTCAGATACAGAATCTCCCGCATGCGGGCCTCCTCCGGCGCCTCCCCGGACAGGCGCGGCACCTCGGAGAGGGCCTGGGCGTACCGCTCGGCAATGTACCGCTCGGGGGCCAGGACGGCACGGGCCTCCGGGCTCAGGATGCGGGCGCGCCACGCCGTGTTCGTGGCCCAGGGGAAGGTCTGAGCCGCGACGCTCTCCTGCCAGTGGCACCAGGGGTAGCCTCCGAAGACCTCGTCCGCGGCCTCACCCGAGAGGGCCACGGTGCTCTCCCGCCGGACCTCCCTGCAGAACAGCAGGAGCGAGGAGTCCACATCGGCCAGACCGGGCACGTCGCGGGCCCTGACGGCATGTTCCAGGGCGCTGGCCTGCTCGGGGGTGTCCAACAGGATCGTCCGGTGGTCGGTGCCGAGCTCCTGGACCATCCGCTCGACCCAGGGCGCGTCGGGATCGGCGTAGTAGCGCGTTGGGGCGAAGTCCCGCGAGGTCCCCGCAAACTCCAGGGAGTAGGTGCGCAGCGGACCCCGCCCCTGGCGGGCCATCTCCCGCGCCGCCACGGCCGTGACCGCACTGGAGTCCAGGCCCCCGGAGAGCAGCGTGGACAGCGGCACGTCGGAAACCAGCTGCCGCTGGATCGCCCCGCTCAACAGATCGCGCACCGTCTCCGCGGTTCTGCCCAGCCCGTCGGGGTGCTCGTGCGACTCGAGTCGCCAGTATGCCCGCGGGGTGTGCAGCCCAGAGCGGTCGAAGGTCATCTGATACCCTGAGCGCAGCTCCTCGACCCCGCGGAAGATGCCGTGCCCGGGGGTGCGGGCTGGGCCCAGGGCCAGGACCTCCGCCAGGCCCTCGGCGTCCACGTCGGGTTGCACCACGGGGTTGGCCAGCAGGCCCTTGAGCTCGGAGGCAAAGACGAGCCCCCGGCCCCGCAGGGCGTAGAACAGGGGCTTGACGCCCAGACGGTCCCTGGCCGCGAACAGCCGCTGGCGCGCCTGGTCCCAGACGGCGAAGGCGAAGATCCCCTCCAGGCGCGGAGGGCAATCCTCGCCCCATTGAAGGTAGGAACGCAGGACCACCTCGGTATCCGAATAGGAATGAAAGCGGTGGCCGCGGCTCTGCAGATCCTGGCGCACATCCGGCGTGTTATACAGCTCCCCGTTGTAGACCAGGACCACCGGCTCACCGTTCGGGCCCGGTCGCGTCATCGGCTGTCCGCCCGCTGTGGGGTCGACGACCACAAGACGGCGGTGGACCAGACCAACCGGGCCCTGCACCCAGGAGGTGGCGGCGTCCGGCCCCCTGCAGGCCAGCGCCTCCCGCATCGCCAACAGCGCGGGCTCTTGGCGTTCCATCTGCGCATCGAAGTCCACCCAGCCGGCGATCCCACACATCGACCCCAGCCTCCTGACCCGCCCGGCACCCACCTCGGATAGCGGGCGACGGGTCAGCCTAGGTGCGCCACCTCCGGCGGGTGCCTGTCTTGCGCGGTGGATTGCGGCGCCTTCCTGGTCCGCGCCGCGACGGAAGGGCAGGCGCGGGCAGGATCCCCGGGCGCTGGGGACCCTGCCCGTCTGCTGGAGCGGGGAACGATGCTGCCGGCGATCAGCTGGGCTGCGGCGGATAGAGCGGGGTGGGCGGGCAGATCAGGGTGGGACCCTGCTTGGCCGCGCATCCGGTCGGCGCGCAGTAGCCGCTCGTCCAGACCAGCAGCTTGACCGGGTACTTGGACTGGAACTCCAGGCACAGCTCGACCTCGCAGCACACATGGTAGTTGGGTGTGGCCGCGCTGCCAATGTTGGCGATGGTGCACGGGCCGCAGGTGAAGGACTCCACCGCGCACTGGTAGATCATGCTGAACCCGGTCGGGGCCACGAGGCTCACGGTGCGGGAGATGGTCTGCGGGATGTCGAAGGTGCAGTGGGTCACGGGCGTGGCGGTGGTGGTGTCCGTCACGGTGATCAGGATCGTGAAGTTGATCAGGAACGTGACGTTGGCAAGCCCGTCCGCCGGCACGTGCGGGGTGACGCTGAACAGGTCGCAGTTGGCCGTGGTCACCGAGCAGCTCACCGTGTAGGAGGCGGGCAGGGGCAGGCAGGTGGCGGGCACCGGAGAGCACAGGCCCGACACCTCGACCACCGAGGTGCAGTTGTCGAACACCTTGAGCGCCTCGATACAGTCGATGATCGGAGCCCACGACGTCGTCGCATCGCTGAGGGCGGAGTCCTCGGACATCTTGGGAACCTCCTTGTTCCAGAGCCATCTCGGCTGGGGCCGCACGTGGGACCGCTCTCACCCCTTTCGGCGCGGTTGTCCACGGGCTGCCGCACGATATGCCCATGTCCGGGATGTGGTGACAGGTGGCGAACGGGAGTCCGCCCGCGGGCTCACGGCCGCTGAACGAGCCGCTGCGTCTGTCCGGGGTCGTCCATGCGGTGCACGCAGCGCACCATGCCATGGCACCAGAGGCCGAAGCCCAGGGCCTGGGTCTGCCGGCAGAAGGCCAGGTCCTCTCCGGAACTGTGTTCCCCATAGCGCGCCCCAGCCTCGATCACCTCCCGGCGGATGAGGACCACCGCGCCGGTCAGATCGACCTCGAAGATCCCGGTCGGAACGCCCGGCTCATGGCGATAGCGCCCATCGCGGCGCAGCAGGAAGTTGTGGGCCGAGGAGGCCTCGACGGAGCAGCCTGGCAGGTTGGCGATCACAGCGGCGACGACCGGCCGCTCGGCGCGCAGAAGGTAGCGCAGCGCGTGCGGCGGCACCAGGACATCGGAATCCACGCTGAACAGGTGGCTGGAGCCACTGGCCAGGAAGCGCTCAAGGAGGTGGTTGCGCAGCCGGGCCAGGTTGCGGAAGTCGTAATGCGGGTACTGGTAACGGTTCCACCCCACCACTCCAGTTCGCACCTCTTCAACCACCGCGCGCTGACGCCTGGACGCCCAGTCCCGCAGGATCTGGCCGGATGCGTCCACGCAGTCGTTGATCAGGAAGTGGTGGGAGACGGCCTCCGCGGGGTGGTCCAGCTTCTCCAGGGAATCCAGAAACGCCGGGAGCACCCATGCCCTGTTCCGAACGGGTGACGCGATGAACACGGTGGGCTGCAAGTTCGACCCCCCTCGGCGGACCACGCCAAGGGTATGCGGGACCGGTCATGGGCGCCCGCGGTACGTGGCGGGCCGCCGCGAGCATCCGGCCCTGCGCGGAGCACGGGGAGCGGGCCCGGCGCCCACAACTCCTGGCGCCACAGGTCCGCTCCCACAAGGTGGACTGCCCTCCGTTGGCCCACGGCCATCGATTCAGTGGTGTCAGCCGGGGCGGGTGGAGATGCCCCCAACCATGGGCTTGAGGTGCTGGCCAGATTGGACGGCCGCTACGCTGGGGACCAGGTTGCCCCCCTGGGTCCACCGAGCCCCCTGCCCTCTCGCCGCACCCGACTCGGGGATGTCCACCACGAACGTCCCCGGTCCCAGCAGCGGTCGGTACCACGCGGACAGGGGCTGCGCGCCAATGCGTCCTGAGGATGTGCCCTGCATGTCGAAACCTCCCAGGCGTCGTGGCGGAAACGGGAACGGCAGCCCGCGGACCGGCGCGGTGTTCCGCTGCGCGGAAGATGCGGTCGGCCGGGGCGGGGCCCCGCGGGAGCGGGCCAGGGCCGGGTCCCGCACCGGCAGGGGCACAAACCCGGGCGCCGCGGACGCCAACGGGGGTTCCGCCGCGACCATCTCCGTGGTTGGCGCGGCCGCACTGGGCTCGGCCAGCGGCGAACGCGCCGCGCCCAGCGCCGATACCGTGGGGAGCGGTTCCGGCCGCGGCGCACAGGCGGGCCATGTCCCGCCGTCTGCCGGGCCGGCCGGCGCCGCCAACGGATCCGTGGACGCGGTCTCTGGACCCTCGGGACGCTCCACGCCCTGGCGTTTGGGTTGGGCGTCGGGCGGCGGGGTCTCCAGAGCGCGGGCCCCCTCCATGGGGGGTGGAGCCGCCGCGTCGGCCAGGGCCTCGACAGCCGGCAGGGAGGCGCCGCGGCGGGTCGCGGGTTCCGCCCGACGTGTGGCGCGGGCCCCCCAATAGGCCACAAGCCCGCGGGCCAGTCCGCGGGCCCACAACTCAGGGCTCGCCATGGCCGTGGCCCACGCGGCCTCAAGGGGCGCGTGGGCCACCAGGACCACGGCGGCGGCCGCCCAGCCGGCCTCAAGCCCCGCGCACTCAGCCGGGCCAGGCCTGCCCGAGGTGGCGCGCACCGGCGCCGCCTCGAGGAGCCCCGCCTGCAGATCGCGGGCCAGGGCGCCCTCGCCGCGGTGCAGAGGCCGGGCGCGGAGCTCCGCCGTTGCCGCCGTACCGCAGAGCGGCCGTCCCAGATGGAGGCTGAGGATCACATGGGGCTGTCGCTCCAGGGCCCTTACGCGCCTGGACTCCTGGGGAACGAAGGCGTCCGCCGCGCGGGTCAGGAACACGCTGGCCCCCTGCGCCTGGCAGCGATTCCGCAGCCGCTGAGCGACATCCAGCGCCCAGTCGGCTTCCGCGGGCCAGCCGGGATCCTCGCGCCCCCGATCGGGTCCCCCATGGCCCGGGTCGATCACCAGCACCAAACCCGTCAGCGCTTGCGCGCCAGGCTCGGCGAGGGAACGCCGCGCTTGGTGCGAGCCGACTTCGCCCACGGGAGCACCCCCCAGCGGTCCATGCTATGCATGACGCC
>JAKAUG010000440.1 GCA_021827805.1 Bacillota bacterium
CTTGCCCGTGACGTGGTAGATGTAGGAGCGGACCAGTTCGGCGATGACCTCGTCGCGCTCCAGGCTGGTCATGAGGGCGCGCGCGTTCTGGTGCCCGGTGATGTACGTCGGCTCACCGGACAGCAGGTAGTGCGCGATCTGCCCGACGGGGTCGTAGCCCTTCTCCTGAAGCGCCGCATACACCCGCAGCAGCACCTCCCGGCTGCTGGGTGCGGCGTCTCCTGGGCCAGGGCTCAGGATGCGCGTCAGGCCAGGATCCTGATGGGCGGCCTGCTCCCGCTCCTCCTTGTTCGCCATCTCATCACCTCTCTTCGGGCGGGTTGGGCCACCGCCTTCGGGCAAAGGCTTCGGGCCCACCCCCGCCGCCTCCTCCCCTCCCGGGGGCACGTGCCGCGCGGGACCGTCGGCGCTAGCCCGCGGCGGCGGCTCCGCGCGCGGCCATCTCCCGCAGCACCTCGCCCAGGACGCCCACCCCCTGCTCCAATTCCCGCTCGGTCACGGTCAGGGGCGGCATCACACGCAGCACGCGATCCGCCGTGCAGTTCAAGAGGAGCCCATGCTCACGGCAGGCGTCGACGATCTGGGTGCCCAGGGGCTGGCCCGCCGTGAGCTCGATGCCGATCATCAGGCCCAGCCCGCGCACCTCCTGGACCAGCGGAGCGCCGGCCAGGGTCGCGCGCAGCATCTGGCGCAACCGCTCACCCAACTCCAGGCTGCGTCGGTCCAGCCCCTCCTCACGCAGCACGCGCAGGCCCGCGGTCGCGGCGGCCGCCGCCACGGGGTTGCCGCCGAAGGTGCTGGCATGGTCGGAGCGCCGCAGGGCCTCCCCCCAGGGCTCCCGGGCCAGGATCGCGCCCATGGGCAGACCGGCGCCCAACGCCTTGCCCAGGGTCACCACATCCGGCTCGACATCGAACTGTTGGAAGGCGAACATGCTCCCCACGCGCCCCAGGCCGCACTGCACCTCGTCGAAGACGAGGCAGGCGCCATGCCGGGTGCAGAGCTCCCGCAGCTTCTGCAGGAAGGCCCGCGAGGCCACGCGCACCCCGCCCTCGCCCTGCACCGGCTCCACGATCACGCCGGCGGTCTGGGGCCCGATCGCGGCCTCCGCGGCCGCCACATCATCCCAGGGCAACTCGCGGAACCCTTCCAGCATGGGTCCGAAGCCGGTCTGGTAGCCGCGCGTGACGGCCAGAGCTCCGTAGGTGCGCCCATGGAAGGAATGTTCGAAGGAGACGATCTCCAGGCGCTGGGGCTCACCCCGCTCCTGGGCCCGGCGCCAGGCGGCCTTGCGGCAGAGCTTGATGGCACCCTCGGTGGCCTCCGCGCCGCTGTTGGCGAAGAAGACCCGACCGGCAAAGCCCAGGCGCATCAGTTCCTGGGCGGTCTCAAGCTGTGGCAGGGTGTGGTAGAGGTTGCTGGTGTGGGCCAGGATCCGGCTCTGGCGCGCCACCGCCTGCACCACGGCTGGATGGCAGTGGCCAAGGTTGTTGACGCTGATGCCGCACAGAAAGTCCAGGTAGGATGTGCCATCAAGATCCCAGACCCAGCTGCCCCGCCCGCGGATCAGCACGGCCGGAGCCCGGCTGTAGGTGGGCATGAACAGGTCCTGATAGGCCGTCAGGACCGCCTCGCGCTCCGCGGCCAGGGCCGCGGGGGCGGAGCCCCGCACCGCGGTGCCGGCGCCAGGGCGGTCATGCGCCGCATCACGCACCGTGCCGGGACGGCGTCCGTCCACGATCCAGGCCCGGGTCACCCCGTGTTCGGTGGCGCGCAGGCAGGCCTCGACCTTCGGCCGCATGCCCCCGGACACCACCCCGTCGCGCACCAGGGCCCGCACCCGCTCGGCATCGAGGGAGCCGAGCGGCTCCGCGCGTCCCGGTACGAGCACGCCGGGGACATCGCTGGCCAGGACCAGGGCCTCGGCCCCCACCGCGGCGGCGACCTCCGCCGCCGCATCGTCGGCGTTGACGTTCAGGAGCTGACCCGACGCATCCGGGGCCACGGGGGCCAGGACGGCCACGAGGCCAGCGGAGTGCAGGGCATCCAGAATCCCCGTGGCCACCTCGGACAGCCGTCCCACCAAACCCAGGTCCAGCTCCTGACCCTGTTCGTCCCTCAGACGCAGGCGCTCAGCCCGCAAGAGCCCGCCGTCCTGGCCGCCCAGGCTCACGGCGGGCACCCCCGCGGCGCTCAGGCCCGCGGCGATGGCCTTGCCCACCCGAGCCAGCGCCATCTCGGCCACGGCGACGGTGTCCGCGTCGCTGTACCGCAGCCCGGCCACGAAGCGGGCGGTCTTGCCAAGCCGCTCCGACCAGCGCGAGATCTCCGGCCCACCGCCGTGAACGACGGTGACACGCCAGCCTTCGCGCACCAGGGTCACCACGTCGTCCAGCGCCGGGGGCAGGTTTCCGCCGACGCCGACCGCCGCACCCCCCACCTTGACCACCACATGACGCTCCACGCCGACCATGCCTCGCCTCTCCCCTCGCACCCTCAGGGCACCAGGCCCAGCAGGGGCAGCCCCAGGATCTCCTGCAAACCAAACATGACGTTCATGTTCTGGACGGCCTGCCCGGCCGCCCCCTTGCCGAGGTTGTCGATGGCCGCCATCGCCAGGAGCCTGCCCGTGCGCCCGTCGACCCGCACCGCAACCTGGGCGAGATTGGATCCCAGGGTGGCCCGGGTGCTCGGCAGACGCCCGGCCAGCAGTTGAACACACGGCTCGCTGCCGTAGGCCTCCAGATAGACGGCCTCGACCGCCGCCTCGTCCAAGGGGGCCCTGAGGCGCGCGTAGCAGGTCGCGAGCAATCCCCGGGACATCGGCACCTGGTGAGGGATGAACGTCACGCGTGCGGCCTCGCCCGCCGCCAGGCCCAATTCCTGCTCCATCTCCGGGGTGTGCCGGTGCTCCCCGGCCACCTTGTATGGCCAGAGGTTTGCCTCCTGCTCCGCCAGTTGGCCGCTCGGGGTCGCTTGGCGGCCCGCCCCACTCGCCCCGGACTTGGCGTCCACCACGAGATCGCCCGGGTCCACGAGCCCGGCCCGCAGGGCGGGCCACAGGGCCAGGATGGCGGCGGTGGGATAGCACCCGGGGTTGGCGACCAGGGAGGCGCCCGCGATCTCCTGGCGATGGAACTCCGTGAGCCCGTACACCGCCGCAGCGGCGAGCTCGGGCGCCGTGTGCGGGCCTCCGTAGTAGCGGTCATAGGCCTCGAGGTCCTTCAGGCGGAAATCGGCGCCGAAGTCGATGACGCGCATCCCGAGGGCCAGAAGGCGCGGGGCCAGATCGAGCCCCTGCCGGGCGGGCAGGGAGAGCAGGGCCACGTCCGCGCGCGCGGCGATGCGCTCGGGGTCGACGGGCTCCAGCACGGCCGCGCCCGCGCGTCCAAGATGCGGGTAGAGCTTGCCAATCTCTGTGCCCGCCTGAGAGTGCGACCCCAGATAGCTGACGCGTGCGGCGGGGTGCTGATGCAGCAGACGCAGAGCCTCGACCCCCGCGTAGCCGGTGGCCCCCACGATGGCAACCCTGATCATGTCCCCATCTCCGCTCGGGAAACCGTTGCGGCATGAGAGCCCCGGCGTGAGGGCTCCGCTGGCACCGTCAGGGTGCCAGGGCCTCCACCCGCGCGGAGGTCACCGCCTGTTCCTCGATGCCCTCCGGGTGGCCCCGCAGAAAGCGCCGAACATACCTGTCCTCAGCCTGCACGGCCTGCACCAGATGTCGGCACGCCATCTCCGGATCGACACGGCTACCACAGGTGAACACGTCAAAGGCCGCGTAGCCGTGTTCCGGAAAGGTGTGTACAGAAATGTGAGATTCCGCCAGCACCACGACGCCCGAGAGCCACTGCACGGGGAAGCGGTGGAACGTGCTGTCGACAACCGTCGCACCCGCGGCGACAGCGGCCCCGAGCATGGCCTGCTGCATCCCCTCCAGATCATTGAGCCGCTCCGCGCTCACTCCCCAGACATCCAGCAGGATGTGCCGTCCGTGAGGCAGATGCTGCCATTCGGCCATAAGAAAAATCCCCCTAACGGTGTGCGATTCCGACCCTTTCAGGTCGGACGGGACCTTCGTTTTCGCCACGGGGGACGGAGCAAAGGGCGCAGAAGCGCCCCTACCCTTCTGGCGAAACTAGGTTCCTGGTTGTCGGGGATCATTTTAGTCGCGTGCCGGGGAAAGGTCAAACGCCGTTCGGCGCCCGGCCCCGTGAGGAACCGCGCGCCGGACGGTGTCGATCAGGGGCGTGCGGCTCTCGCCCCGCCCGCAAGCGGGATGTCAGTAGGCTCCGCCCAGGGTACTGCTGTTCCCGGCGGCGGCGGCCGCCGGTGCCGCACCGCCCTGCCCCGAGGCCGTGGCGCTGGCCGCACCCGTTGCCGCGGCCCCGGTGGCGCCGGAGGCCGTGGCAGGCGTGGCCGGCCCCAGATAGTCGCTGTCCACCCAGCCCGTGAGGGTCAGTCCCGTCACCGGGTTGGTGAAGACGATCTCGGACCAGTTGCCCTGATCCTTGAGCACGTTCACGCGAGCGTTCTGCAAGAGCGAACCCTTGACCGTGCCCATCAATGAGGGATCGCTGCGCACATTGAGCACATCGGCCTCCACGACGGCCACCGGCAGGTCGGACTGTACGACGCCGTTGGCCTCGGTCGCCGCGGCTCCCTGTCCCGCGGCCCCGCCAGCCAGGGCGGCCTGCAACTCTCCCACCTGCGCATCCAGGCTGTCCACGCGGTTGGACAGCTCCGTCAGGTTGGTCGATCCCGTCTGTTGGGCGAAGAGCTGCCCACACCCCGCCAGCGCGGACACCGCGACCACTGCGGCCACCGCCCGCCCCCACCGCGCCCACCGATGCATCGCCGTCCTCCCCCCTTCCGGGAGGCAGGCTATGAGCCCGGACCCGGGGATATGTCCGCGGCCTCCGAGGGCAGCCGCGG
>JAKAUG010000358.1 GCA_021827805.1 Bacillota bacterium
GCGGGCCTCGCTGGGGGAGCGGCCCAGCAGGCCGAACTCCTGGCGTTCCTGGTGAGCAGCGGGCGGCTGGTGCGCGCCGAAGGGCAGCTTTACTTCGGTGCCCGCGCCGCCGCCGAGGCCGCATCCCGGGTCCGGGCCCACCTGCAGGAGCACGGGGCGATGACGGTGGCGCAATTGCGTGACCTGCTGGGAGTGACCCGCAAGCACGCGGTGCCCCTGGCCGAGTATCTGGACGGGATCCACGTGACCCGTCGCGAGGGGGATCTGCGCCGCTTGGCCGGCACCTGACTCAGGATCCCGCAGGGAAGTGGAGCGCGAGTTTGCCCTCCAGGAAGCGCACCGAGCGCTGGAGTTCCTCCAGGCCGTTCACCCCGTCCTCGATGGAGATCCAGCCGTCAAAGCCCGAGCCGGCCAGCCGGGAGAGGATGGCGTCGTAGTCGTTGCTGCCCCTGCCGACCTCGCCGTGCCGCAGGATCGAGGCGTAGCCGACCGCGTCCTCCACCCCGCGCAGTTCCTCCAGGGTGTGCCCCGGCAGCAGGTGCCGGTCGCTGGCGTGCATGCTGACGACGCGGGGCAGAACGGCGTCCAGCACCGCCAGGGGATCCTCCCCGGCCAAGAGCGCGTTGCTCGGGTCGTAGTTCACACCAAACCACGGGGAGTTGATGCCCTGCACGACCTCCAGGAACACATCCAGGTGCTGGGCGAACTCTGGATACTGCCAGTAGTTGTCCTTGTAATGGTTTTCGATGGCCAGCACCACCCGGTGCCGCTCGGCGTGCTCCAGGCATGCCCCGATGCACTCCCGCGTCCAGCGCACGCCCTCGCCGCGGCCGAGGCCGGGGCGGCGCTGGCCCGAGAGCACACGGCACGTGCGCCGTCCCGGGGCCTCGAAGGAGGCCACGACCTCGATCGCCCGCTTCAACCGGGTGACCTCGGCGGCGCGCTCGGTGGGGTCCGGTTTGGTGAAATCGGGGGAGTGGCAGTACATGGGCATGGTGAGCCCGTGGACGGCCAGCGTCTTGCGGATGTGCTCCAGATACGGCGCATCCGTGCTGACCAGGAATCCCGGATACAGCTCCAGGCCCTGGACCCCGAGGGTCGCGCCGAGCTCGATCCAGCGCTCCAGCGTCATCGTGTGCGTGACGCAGAGCTCGTCCATGAAGCACTTGGGAAAGGCCGCGATCCTGGGCAGCACCGTCACCACCTCCTACCACTTGTCGAGCAGGGCACCGTCTGTGGAAAGCCAGCTCTGCAGCGCGGCCACCTCGGCTGTGCCGAAGCGCGAACAGGGCATCCCCTCGTGCAGAGCCAGGGCGGCCGCCGTACCGGCCGCATCCCCCAGCACGCAGAGGTTCGGGGCGGCGCGCATCGCCCACCAGGCCCGCGACTCGATACGCGCCGCGTGCCCGGCGATCAGGAGGTTCTGCACCGGGGGCGCCAGCAGGGCATCCAGCGGGATGTAGGTGGGGTTGGCCGTGGCGGCGACGGTGCGCTGGACCTCACCGGGGCTATAGCCGCTGTTCTCCGACCAGTAGAAGCCGAGGCCCACGCGCCGGGCCCAGTGCCGGGAGTCCCGGCCGTCGGCTGGCCCGGTGCCGGCGCCCGTGACGTCCTCGACTCGAATGGCGAAGGGCTCGGGCCCTGGGCCCATGGCATGGATGCTCTCGCGCACCAGCAGCGTGGAGGCGACTCGTGGGGTGGTGCCCACCGTGGCCAGACGCACGCCGCCGAGGCCGGGGAAGCGCCGCAGGGCCCCCAGCATGTCCGAGGATGTGGCGAGGGCCACGGCCTCCGCGTGGGCGGCATCCAGATCGCGCGCCTTGAGGGGGACCGGCGCCACCTCCCGCTCTGTCCCCCCGTCATAGCGCCGCCGCCGGGCGTCCACGTTGTAGACGAGTAGGCAGGCCAGCCAGAAGGCGCCGCGCTCCTCCTCCCAGCCCCTCGGTCCAGCGACCCGGAACCCTGGGTGCGCGGTGGCAAACGCGGCGAGGACTGCGTCAGTGGCGGCCAGGGCGGCCGCGCCCCAGAAGGTGCGCCGGCCGCCCCGCGGGTTCTCCTCCACGGTCGTGCCCCAGATCGGCCGTTCCTGGCCGTCGGTTGCCGCCACCAGGGCCTCCCAGTCCACACCCTCCACGGCAAAGAGCAGCGAGGCGGCCATCTGGCGCTCATCCGCGTTCCAATCTGCCCGTCCGATGCTGTACGGAACGCCGCAAAGACGCGTCAGCCGCCCGGTGGCGGATGCGTCCACGAAGACATCCCCGGTCAGATCGAGCGGCTCGCCCGCCAGGATCGGGCCGTGGGCGTCGGACCCCAGCGGCCGCACGCGCAGGCTGCCGATCTCTGGCATGGGGCCCTTGAGTTTGCGGGAACGGGCCCGGCCGCGTCCGGGGGCGCCGCGGGGCAGGACCGCCTCAATTTCGTGCCCGGCCAGGACGTGCACCCCGGCCGCGGCGAGCTCGTCGCTCAGCAGGGCCGCGAACTCGCCGGGCGTGTACACCACACCGGTCTTGGGCAGCCAGCGGGCGAGCGATCCGCCCTGCGGTAGAGCGCGCGTGAGACCGTGCTGCCACTGGCGCAGCTCCCAGGCGCAACGGCCGCCGACCGTGGCCTGGCCCCCAGGAAGTCCCTCCGGAAAGACCAGGGTCACGCGCGTGTCGGTGCGGGCCCGGCGGGACGCGGCCAGGGCCGCCGCCACTCCGCCCAGTTCGCCGCCGTAGATCACGACCTCGGCCATGCCGGCACCTCCTCCGTGCGTGTGCAAAAGGGACAAGACACCGCGCCCCGGCTCCGCGGGGAGCGGGCCTCGGTGTCCAGGCGGGTCCTCGGCGCGGCGCCAAGCCGCGCCCACAGCATGCCCTACGATTAGGCGGGTTGCGCACCGGTTCCTTCGGACACGGCCTGGGGTCCGGGCTTGGGCTCGGGCTCGGGGGCGTAGACGCCGGATGCCAGCGCCGCCAGGATGCCCCGGGCGGTGGCCACGTTGGTGGCCACGGGGATGGCCCGCACGTCGCACAACCGCAGCAGGGCGGAGACATCGGGCTCATGTGGGTGCGCGGTCAGCGGGTCGCGCAGGAACAGCACACAGTGGATGTGCCCTGAGGCGATCTCGCTGCCGATCTGCTGATCGCCGCCCAGAGGGCCGGAGAGGTAGCAGTGCACAGGCAGCCCGATCCCCTCGGCCACCATCCGGCCCGTGGTGCCGGTGGCGACCAGCTCGTGCCGCGCCAGGATCTCGCGGTGCTGGGCGCAGAGCCTCAGCATCTCAGGCTTGAGCTTGTCATGGGCGATGAGAGCGAGGCGCAGCACCGATCCCCCCTGGTTCCATCCTGCCAACTGCCGCCGCCAAGCGCAAGCGGCGCTGGACTCGGGGCGATGCGCGGCGCACGTGGTCCCAATGGGCCCGGCCTTTAGGTCGTACGCCCTTGGCCGAAGGAAGGCGGCCAGGCTATGATGGTGAGCGGTGCCTGGGAGGTTTCCGTGGCTTCCCGGCCTCTAGGTCGACGCGCAGGGGGTTGTCTTGTTGGCCAAGTATGAAGTGGGTGTCGTCGGTCTCGCCGTCATGGGTGCCAACCTGGCTCGTAACATCGAACGCAACGGCTTTTCCGTGGCCGTGTTCAACCGCACGTGGGCGCGTACCGAGGCCCTCATGCAGGGCCCGGCCAAGGATGCCAAAGGCATGGGCGCCTTCCGTACCCTGGCGGAGTTCTGCGCGGCCCTGGAGCGTCCCCGCCGCGTGATCATCATGGTCCAGGCCGGGGCCGGCGTCGACGACATGGTCGAGCAGCTGTTGCCCCACCTCGAGCCGGGCGACTGCATCATGGACGGCGGCAACTCCTTCTTCGGCGACACGGAGGCCAGGGTCAAGGCCCTCGCCGCCAAGGGACTGCACTTCTTGGGTACCGGGATCAGCGGGGGTGAGGAGGGCGCACTGTGGGGCCCCTCGATCATGCCCGGCGGGCCGCGCGACGCCTACGCCGCGTTTGAGCCCTACCTGACCCGCATCGCCGCCCAGGTCAGCGACGGTCCCTGCTGCACCTACGTGGGCCCTGGCGGCGCTGGACACTACGTCAAGATGGTGCACAACGGGATCGAGTACGGTGACATCCAGCTGATCTGCGAGGCCTACGCGGTGCTCTCCCAGCTGGCGGGGATGGCGGCTCCTGAGATGGCGGAGCTGTTCGGGCGCTGGAACAAGGGGGAGCTCGACTCCTATCTCATCGAGATCGCCAGCAAGGTGCTTGGCCACACCGATCCCGACACGGGACGCCCGCTGGTGGACCTGATCGTGGATCGGGCGGGCCAGAAAGGGACCGGCAAGTGGACGTCTCAGGAGGCCCTGAACCTGGGGGTGCCGATCCCGACCATCGATGCCGCCCTGTGGGGTCGCAACATCTCCGCGCGCAAGGATGAGCGGGTCCGCGCCTCCACCCGCCTGGTGGGCCCGGCCGCACCCAGGCCGCTGACCGGGGCGGCGCGCGATCACCTCGTCGACGCTGTCGCCAAGGCCCTGTACGCCTCCAAGGTTGCCTCCTACGCTCAGGGCCTGACAATGCTGCGGGCTGCTTCCGAGGAGCACGGCTACAACCTGGACCTCATCGAGCTCGCCCGCATCTGGAAGGGCGGGTGCATCATCCGCGCCCAGTTGCTGGGCCGGATCCAGGAGGCTTACCGCCGCGACCCCACCCTGGCCAACCTGCTGCTGGACTCCTACTTCAGCGAGGTGATCGCCACCCACCACGAGGCCTGGCGCCACGTGGTGGTCACCGCCACGGAGGCCGGCATCCCGGTTCCGGCGACGGCTGCCTCTCTGGCCTACGTTGACGCCTACCGCTCCGCGCGCCTGCCGGCCAACCTGCTGCAGGGTCTGCGCGACTTCTTCGGTGCCCACACCTATGAGCGCACCGATCGCGAGGGCACCTTTCACACG
>JAKAUG010000059.1 GCA_021827805.1 Bacillota bacterium
CGGGATCGCGCCCTGGAGGGCCCCAACGCCCAGGAGGCGCTGATCACGGCGCTGCGCGTCCTGCGCCCGGTGGCGCTGTTCATTCCCCACCCACGCGATCCGCACCCCGACCACGGCGCGGCCCATCGCCTCTGCCTGGAGGCCTGGTTCTCCGCGGGGCTGCGCCGGGTTCTGGGTCAGGGCGGATCCCCCACCCGGCCCCGGGTGGTGCTCCAGTACTTCATCAACGGTTGGGCGGAGCCCGGCCTGGTCGTGGACGCCACGCGCGGCTATGAGCGGAAGCTGGAGGCCATCGCGGCCCACACCTCGCAGTTTGGTCCCGGAGAGGCGGCGACGCGGCTGAACCAGGGTGGCGCCGTGGGGCAGGTGCAGGCACGCGACCGTTTTCTGGGCGCCGCGGCGGGGGTGGCGTGGGCGGAAGGGTTTGTCCCCGTCGGCGCGCCCCTGGTGAGTTCGCCATCCATGTTTTGGGCCTGACCACTTCGGCAAGGGGGGATCGAGCGGTGGGTGCCGGGGAACCCGGGATCGGTCTTGAGCCCGAGCCATGCTCCGGTTTGCGCGTGGGGCTCGTCTGCTACCCATCGCACGGGGGCAGCGGCGTCGTGGCCACCGAGTTGGCGCGCGAGCTCGCCCGCCGCGGCCACTGCGCGCACCTGATCAGCTACCAGGTGCCCTTTCGCCTTGGGGCGCGGGAGTTCCGGCACAACGTCGCCTTCCACCAGGTCGAGGTGCCGGCATATCCCCTCTTCCAGTTCCCCCCGTACACCCTCGCCCTGGCGAACAAGATCGTCGAGGTCGCGCGGTATGAGCGCCTGGACCTGGTGCACGTCCACTACGCGGTACCCCACGCGGTGTCTGGCGCGCTGGCCCAGGCGATGATGATCCCGGCCCGCCTGCCTCTGATCACGACCCTGCACGGCACCGACGTGACCCAGACGGGCACCGACCCCGCCATCCTTGACGCCGTGACGTGGAGCCTGGGGCAGGCCCACGCGGTGACCGCGGTGTCGGATTCGCTGGCCAGCGCGGCGCAGCAGGCCTTCGGCCTCGAGCATGTGCACCGCATCTACAACTTCATCGACCCCGCCACCATGCGCCGGCGAGCCCGGCCAGAGGCCCGGGCGCGCTTCGCCCGACCAGAGGATGCGGTGCTGGTGCACGCCTCCAACTTCCGGCCGGTGAAGAACGTCTGCGATGTGGTGCGCATCTTCGCCGCCGTGGTGGCCGAGCGGCCCGCCGTGCTGCTGATGTGCGGAGACGGGCCGGACGCGGGTCCGGCGCAACGCCTGGTGCACGAATTGGGCCTGGCCCAGCGGGTGCACTTTCTGGGTGTTCAGGACGACGTGGCGGCGGTGCTGTCTCTGGGCGATGTGTTCCTTCTGCCGTCGGCCAGCGAAAGCTTCGGCCTGGGGGCGCTGGAGGCGATGGCCTGCGAGGTGCCGGTCGTGTGCTCGACTGTCGGGGGGCTGCCCGAGGTTGTCGCGGAGGGCGAAACCGGGTTCCTCGCCCCGCCGGGGGCGACCGCGGAAATGGCTCGTGCGGTGTTGGCCGCCCTGGAGCCCCAAAGGCATCGCCAACTGGCGGCCAACGCTCGTCGCAGGGCGGTGAGCCGCTTCTCGGCAAGCAGGATCATGCCCCAGTATGAGGCGCTCTATCGCGAGGTGCTGGGCGCCAGCGGCTGAGCGTGCTTGTGGCAGGAGTGGGCGGCGGCTATAATCGACCCCACGAGCGTGGCGGCGTAGCTCAGTTGGTCAGAGCATGCGGTTCATACCCGCAGTGTCGGTGGTTCGAATCCACCCGCCGCTACCAGAGCTTTCGGGCCCCGCGGATGCGGGGCCCTTGTGTTCCCCCCGATCGTTGCGGCCACGCGGACCGGGTCTTGGAAAGAGGCGGGAGATGCGCCGAGCCATCTTCGGGGTCGCGGGCTTTTCCGGAGTGCTTGCGGGGATTCTCACCTGGGTCCTCGGCTTCTTGTTACCGCAGGCCGTCTCGGTGGTCAGCACCACACTGGCCCTGCTGCTCATCCTTGGCGGGTATTGGCTCCTTGATCCCGGGAAGCGTCGCTGGAGTTGGATCCTGGTGCTGCTGGGCGGCGTCCTCGGTTTTGGAATCAACATCATCAGCCCACACTTCCCCGTGCCTGGGGCGCTGGTGGCCCTAAGTCTCCTGGCGGCGCTGGTCGGCTCCTTCATCCCGCCGACGCGTCCGCAGCCCACACAGGGCGAGGGCGACTCCGATCCTGGCAAGTGAAACCGTGTTGGGTGCCGCGCCCAGTCCTCGTCCTGGCGCGACGGGTGTACCAGGTGGCTGATGCTCGTCCCGACGGATGCGAGTAAGGCCGGAGCGGGCGAGAGCGCGTGAGCCGCAGGATTGTGGTCGGGGCAGGGGATGCCAAGGACTGCATGAGGATACGAAACAAGGGCTGGGGGTAGGTGGCGAAAACTCCTCGTGACGGCTCTGAACAGCCCTGGCGCCGGTAGTCCACCCCGAGCCAGGACCGGGGTGTCACGAGCGTGGACCGT
The DNA here is from genome assembly GCA_021827805.1 of Bacillota bacterium. Taxonomy (GTDB): domain Bacteria; phylum Bacillota; class Sulfobacillia; order RBS10-35; family JAJYVN01; genus JAJZWQ01. The sequence goes on from JAKAUG010000059.1 coordinate 2,523, forward strand.
GACACGCCGGTGAGGACAACGCCCAGTGGGAACGTGCCAAGCAGGAGATTCAAGGTCAGGGTCTTGTCGCCCGGGAGCCGCGGCGGCGGCGGCCAGATAACCCCCATGCCGCCGATATCGAAGGGGCCCCAGTGAGAATGGCGCGAGAGGTCTTCGGCCCATTGGTGGGTCGGATGTTTCCCGCGCGGGCGCGCAGTTGAACACCTGGGGCAGGTGCGCCCACCGAGGGGGGTGGGTGCGGAGGCAACGCCTCGGCGGCGGTGACCGCCATCCCGCCAGAGCTGCGGAAGTACACCGAGGTTCCGGTCGCGGTTGGTGCCACACTGGAGGCGTATGATTACTTGACCACGTTGCGAACGACATACGTGTCCGCGAGACATCGCCGACGGGAGCGGCAGGCTGACCCCCGGGGGCGGCCCCCATCCCATGCCGTGGAACAGGCGCCTGCCACCCCGACCCGGGGGCTCGCGGTCTGGTATCGTGCCCGGATCGCGGCCAAGCGCCGCACTCGCGCACACCAAGCGTCCCTTGAAGCGCGACAGGGTGGTGACGGGTCGGTGCCCGCCGGCCGGGAACACAACCCCACTTGGACGCCATCCGTGTCCAACTCCTGCCCGGCCTTGACGCGGTACCGCCGTCGGAGCGCTGGCCTCTTCGATTCGTGCCCACGGAGGCCGCGTCCGCCATCAGCGCCCGATCAGGAGTAGGCCGCCCACCACAGAGGCTTCCGACCGCGACAGGAAGGCGGCCATGGCCTTTGCGGACCAGTCCCGTGCAACCAAGCGCCGCAGCTCCGTGCGGGATGCGCTGTCCCACGGCCGGTCGGCCTGCGCGCCCCTGGCTCGGCGACCGAAGGTGGTTCCCACTTCGCGCAGCACTGCGAGCGTGTACGAGTTAATCGGACGGCCGTCGTACAGCGCACACAGGGCCGCGTCCCTTTCGGCCTCGGTGACGGCGAGCCCCCGTTGCGGGGCCTTGTCCATGTTGACGGTATCCCCGGTCGAGTCCGCCATCCCAGAATTCACCTCCCTCGAATGGCACGCCACCGGTATCCCCGAGCGGCGCGATACACAACTCGCCACTGATCAGTGCCCTTCGCCGCAACATTCGTTTGCCCCTGCGGATGTCACATGACGCCCCTTCCCTTCCACGTACGCGAGTGCAGGCATCCATGCTCATTATGTGATGCATCTGGGGTCGGGATCCGTGATCGCCCTTCGGAGGCGGCCCCTCGGGAGCACCAACATCAGATCCCGCGCTCCCGCGCTGGGCGTCCGGATACTGTTGCGCGCGACGCCCTGCCACCACCGAGATCAACCCCAATCCGGGCACGCCGCACTGCGGGTTCGGAGACGCGAGACCCTCGCATGCTCAGAGGCAAACCCCTGCGGCGCTTGAGGCCGCCGCGAGAACGAGGGTTGTGAGACGTCCCTGGCACTGCGCTCGCAGGACGCGGGCCAGGAGCAGGAGCACGGCGATCTCCGCCACAAAGTGCAGCCACGTCGGGGTGGCAGCAAACAGGAGCGCGGCGAGAGCGGTCCCCTGTCCACGAAAATCCACCGTGGGCAGTCCTGCGAAGAAACCAGGAGGCCGGCGCATAGGGCGGAGCGGCCGTTCGTGGCAGGGGCGGGCGGTGCTTTCCGGGGCGCAGGCGTGTGGGGGGACGTTCTTCCACGCGATCACGCTCACCAGGCGTGGCCAGAACTGCCACCCAGGGCGGGTCGCTGGGGAGCGTCAGGCTCCAGTCAGGCCAGCGCCCCTGCCCTCCCTGTGGCCCCGTACGTCTACGCCGAGCCTACCAGATTCTTGTGCTCCGTGGTGCCCGCGCCGCCTGCGGCACGGGAATGGGCGACCCTGGGAGTCGGCGCTCCAGTGGCTCAGAGGCGTCATCCTCTTCCTGCGCGAAACCCAGTCCAACTCCCGATCATCGTCTGATGATCCGCGTCGGCCGCGAGCACGACGGGGCCAGGGAGCCGTCGATCGCCGACACTCCGTACTTTCGGAGTGTTTCTTGCCGCTCCGCCGCAGCCACGGATACCGTCCCGTAGAATGCGCGTCGTAGCCACCACATAGGGTGGCGGTGATGCCTGGGCACCACAAGATGCGGAACGGCTGCGACAGTGGGATTTCCTGCCGCGTGGCGTCCGCTCGCGGGCATAGGGGACTCCCTCCCTGTGTTCCCAGGGCAGCCACACAACGACTCGTCGCGCGACGGCTGTCTTGGCCGACCCCATCCAGGTTCAAGGCGTCCCACCCCTCATGCGTCAGCGCTGCCCCGAGAGGCCCGAGAGCCCGAGAGCGCGCGGCTTGACGAAGGGGTGCGAGACCCTTAGACTTGCCGAGGGCCTGTAGCTCAGTTGGCCAGAGCAGCTGACTCTTAATCAGCGGGTCGTGGGTTCGAGTC
>JAKAUG010000369.1 GCA_021827805.1 Bacillota bacterium
TCTGTTACGTGGGCCTGACGCGGGCCCGGCGCCGGCTGTACCTGACGATGGCGCAGGAGCGGATGCGCTACGGCGGCGCGCCCCAGAGGACCCTGCCCTCGCGCTTCTTGGCGGAGGTGGGGACCTCCCTGGTGCGCGAGATCCGGCCGGAGGCGGCTTCCGCGACGCCCAGCCTCTGGGGCCGGGCGCGGACATCGGCGCCGGAGGCCGCCGGAGTCACCCCCGTCGCCGACGGCGCGCTGGACCTGCGGGTCGGGGATCGCGTCATTCACCCCAGGTGGGGGGAGGGCGTGGTGGCCGGCACCTCCGGCCTGGGGGCCAACGCCGAGGTGACGGTGGACTTTCCCGCCGACGGGCGGCGGACGCTGCTGGCGGGGTACGTCCGTCTGAAGAGGGCGTAGGGGGGACGAGGGCGGTGGAGGAGGCCGAGGCCGGGAGACGGGTGGCCCGACTGCGGGAGCAGATCCGCCGCGCGGATCACCGGTACTACGTGCTGGACGACCCAGAGGTCGATGATGACACCTACGATAGCTGGATGCGGGAACTGCGCTCCCTGGAGGGGGAGCACCCCGCCCTGGTGACGCCCGATTCCCCCACCCAGCGTGTCGCGGGGACGCCTGGCGCCGCCTTCCCCGCCGTGCGCCATCCGGTGCCGCTCCTCTCCCTGGAGAACGTCTTCGGGGCGGATGAACTGCGGGAGTTCGACGCCCGCCTCGGCCGCCGACTGGGCTCCGCCCCGGAGGGCTACGTGGTGGAGCTCAAGATCGATGGCCTCTCGGTGGCGCTCACCTATGAGGATGGCGCCTTCGTCCGTGGCGCCACCCGCGGCGACGGCGAGGTGGGCGAGGATGTCACGCCCAATCTGCGTGCGATCTCGGGCCTGCCCCTGCGGCTTGGCGCGGAGGCGCCCCGACACCTGGTGGTGCGTGGCGAGGTCTACATGCCCCGCTCGGCCTTTGTGGCGCTCAACGCCGCCCAGGGCGCGCGCGGGGAGCCCACCTTCGCCAATCCTCGCAACGCCGGGGCCGGCTCGCTGCGACAGAAGGATCCCGCGGTGACGGCCGGCCGCGCGCTGCGCCTGTTCTGCTATCAGATCCTGGAGGGGCCGGAGCTGGACCAGTGGGAGGCTCTTGAGGCCCTCGGGCGCTGGGGCCTGCCGGTGAACCCCCACCGGAGTCTCCGCCGGGACGTGGAGGAGGCCGTGCAGGCCTGCGAGGCCTGGCGGGACAGGCGCCAGGCCCTCGATTACGCCACCGACGGCCTGGTCGTGAAGGTGAACTCCCTGCGGGAGCAGCGCCTGCTCGGCAGCACGGGGCATGGCCCGCGCTGGGCCGTGGCCTACAAGTTCCCGGCGGAGGTGGCCCAGACCCGCGTGCGGGACATCTGGGTCTCTGTCGGCCGCAGCGGCGTCCTGACGCCCGTCGCGGAGCTGGAGCCGGTGCAGTTGGGCGGCACGACGGTCTCCCGTGCCTCGCTGCACAACGAGGACTACGTGGCCGCCAAGGACGTGCGCCGCGGTGACCTGGTGCGGGTGCGCAAGGCCGGGGAGGTCATTCCCGAGGTGGTCGATGTGGACCACACGGGCCGCGATCCCGAGGCCCTGGCCTTCGTGATGCCGGGGGCATGCCCGGCCTGCGGCGCCGCGGTGGTGCGCCTGCCAGGCGAGGCTGTGCACCGCTGCCAGAATGCCGCCTGTCCAGCGCAGGTGCTGGGCCTTCTGCTGCATTGGTGCAGCCGCGAGGCCCTGGACATCCGCGGCCTGGGGGAGCGCACCGGGCGGCTGCTGCTGGAGCGGGGCCTGGTGCGGGACCCCGCCGACCTCTACCGGCTGGGGGTCGAGGAACTGGCCGATCTGCCCCGCCTGGGGGAGCGTTCGGCCGAGAACCTGGTGGCGGAGATCCGAGAGAGCCGCACGCGCCCGCTGTCCCGCGTGCTGGTGGGGCTCGGCATCCGCCATGTTGGCGAGCGGGTGGCGCGGGTCCTGGCGCGGCGCTTCGCGACCCTGGACGGGCTGGCGGCCGCCGGGCGCGGGGAACTCGAGGAGGTCCCGGAGATCGGACCCAAGATCGCGGCCGCCGTGCACGCCTACTTCTCGGACCCTGAGAACCTCGACCTGCTGCGGCGTCTGCGCAGCGCCGGCGTCGAGCCGCTGGAGGAGGTCGCTCCCGTGCGCAGCCCCGGGCCCCTGGCTGGCCGGACCGTGGTCCTGACGGGCACGCTGGTGGGCTGGACGCGCAAGGAGGCCGAGGAGGCGCTGGCCGCGGCCGGCGCCCGCGTGTCCTCGCAGGTCAGCGCGCAGACCGATCTGGTGATCTATGGCGACAAGCCGGGGAGCAAGCTCGACCGGGCGCGGGAACTCGGTGTGACCACGCTGGACGAGGATGGCCTGCGCCGGCTGCTCCAAGGGGCGGTGGGCCCCGCTGTTATGATATGGTCTCCGGCGGAGACGGCTGGGACAGGGAGGCCGACCCTTGGAGACGCACGAGGTCCGGCACGTCGCGGCGTTGGCGCGCCTGGAGGTGCCGGCTGGGGATCTGGACCGGTACCGTGACGAACTTGGCCGCATCCTGGACCACGTCGCCCGCCTGCAGGCGGTGGACACCGCCCAGGTGCCTCCCACCGGCAATCCCCTGGAGGTCCCCGGCGTGGCGCGGGCCGACAACCCCCAGCCCGGCCTGGGACAGGAACAGGCGGTGGCGGGTGCCCCCGCCGAGCATGGCGGCATGTTCCTCGTGCCGCGGGTGGTCGAGAATTGAGGGGCGCACAAGGCCCGCGTGGAGGAGCCCATGACTGAGAAGCTGGCCGAATGGCCCGCGCACCGCATGCACCGCGCTCTGGTCTCCCGGGAGGTTTCCGCGCGGGAGCTCGCCGCGGCGGTGTTGCGGCGCCTGGACGAGGTGGAGCGGGCCGTGGGGGCCTACGTGCACCTCCGCGAGCCCGAGCTGGTCCTGGCCGACGCCGATGCCGTGGATGTGCGCCTCGGGCGCGGGGAGCCTCTGGCGGCCCTGGGCGGCGTGCCGGTGGCGCTGAAGGACAACATGTGCACACGGGGATTGCCCACCACCTGCGCCTCTCGGATCCTGGAGGGCTTTCGGCCCGCCTACGACGCGACGGTCGTGGAGCGGCTGGTGGGCCAGGGGGCGCTGGTGCTCGGCAAGACGAACATGGACGAGTTCGCGATGGGCAGCTCCACCGAGCATTCCGCCCTGGGCCGCACCCGCAACCCCTGGGACCTTGGCCGCGTCCCCGGCGGGAGTTCCGGGGGCTCCGCCGCTGCGGTGGCGGCGGGCGAGGCGGTGGTGGCCCTCGGTTCGGATACCGGCGGAAGCATCCGCCAGCCCGCCGCCTTCTGCGGGGTGGTCGGGCTGAAGCCGACCTACGGGCGCGTGTCGCGCTACGGTCTGGTGGCGTTCGCCAGCTCCCTCGACCAGATCGGGCCGCTCTCGCGGGATGTGCGCGATGCCGCCCTCACGCTGCAGGCCATCGCGGGACCCGACCCGCATGACGCCACCAGCCGCCCCGAGGAGCCTCCGGACTTCGAGGAGGCCCTGGTGCCGGACTGCCGCGGGCTGCGGCTCGGCGTGCCCCGCGAGTTCTACGCCCAGGGGGTTTCCGCGGAGGTCCGCTCGGCGGTGGCCGCCGCGGTGGACCTCCTGGTGGAGCAGGGCGCCGATGTGGAGGAGTGCAGCCTCCCCACCGTCGCCCAGGCCCTGGATGTGTATTATGTCATCGCCCCGGCCGAGGCCTCCAGCAACCTGGCCCGCTTCGACGGCGTGCGCTACGGTTGGCGCGCGCCGGAGCCCCGCGACTACGGCGAGCTCTTTGCCGCCACGCGCGGGCGCGGTTTCGGGGCCGAGGTGCAGCGACGCATCATGCTGGGCACCTACGCGCTCTCGGCGGGGTACTACGACCAGTACTACGGCAAGGCGCAGCAGGTGCGCACGCTGCTGTGCCGCGAGTTCGAGCAGGCCTTTGAGCGGTACGCGGCCCTGGTGACGCCCACGGCGCCCACGACCGCCTTCGGCATCGGGGAGAAGACCTCCGACCCACTGACCATGTACATGAGCGATGTGTGCACGGTGCCAATCAACCTGGCCGGCCTGCCGGCCATCTCGGTGCCCTGCGGGTACACCAACGGCCTGCCGGTGGGGCTGCAGGTGGTGGGGCGGCCGTTCGGCGAGGAGACGGTGTTGCGCGTGGCGTTCGCCCTGGAGAGCGCCGCGGATCTGGGGCGGCGGCGGCCGCCGCTGCTGGGGGCCCAGGCGGACCCGGTGTGAGGCCCCGGCAGGGCCGGGCGGGGGAGGCGGGACAGTTGGCAGAGGCGCGCACAGGCGGCGCCTGGGAGACGGTCATCGGGCTTGAGGTGCATGTGGAGCTTGCCACGCGCAGCAAGATGTTCTGCAGCTGTCCCACGGACTTTGGGGCACCGCCCAACACGCAGGTTTGCCCGGTGTGCCTCGGGATGCCGGGGTCGCTCCCGGTCCCCAACTCCCGGGCCATCGAGCTGGCGGCCCGCGCGGCGCTCGCGCTGGAGTGCACGCTGGATCCAGCCTGCCGCTGGGACCGCAAGAACTATCACTACCCGGACCTGCCCAAGGGGTATCAGATCACGCAGTACGCCCGGCCGCTGGCGCGGCACGGCCGCCTGAGCTTCGCCGGGCCGGAGGGACCCCGCACGGTGCGCATCCGCCGCCTGCACATGGAGGAGGACACCGGCAAGTCCACGCACGAGGGGATGCCGGGGGGCACGACCGGCGTGGACCTGAACCGGGCCGGGGTGCCGCTGATCGAGATCGTCTCCGAGCCGGACATCCGCGGCCCCGAGGAGGCCCGTCTCTACCTGCAGACGCTGCGCACCCTGCTGCTGTACACCGCCGTCTCCGACGTGAAGATGGAGGAGGGGAGTCTGCGCTGCGACGCAAA
>JAKAUG010000167.1 GCA_021827805.1 Bacillota bacterium
GCGAGCCGTACTGGGTCGGCAGCCACTGGTGGAAACGGGCGATATCCGTCGGCGCGTAGCCGTTCACGCCGCTGCCGCCGGGGGCTGGCCCCCACATGTCGTCGAGCCACCCGTAGTCCAAGAAGGCCCCGCCAAAGGCCTGGGCCTTCTTGATGTGGGCCACGGTGCGCTGCACATACGTGAAGTAGGCCTGGCGGTTCGCCGGGTCCCACCAGGCGGGCACCTGGGCGCGGGTCCCGCCGCTGCCCTGATCAAAGCTCGTGATCCAGGGCGCCGGATTGCCGGGCCACACCGAGTACCAGAAGATCGGGATGACCTTCACCCCAGCCCTGGCCGCGTTGGCCAGGTCCTCGTCCAGGAAGCGGAAGTCGAACTGGCCGGGCTCCGGCTCCAGCGCCCCCCACTCCAGGTTGATCTCAGCCGCGCGCACACCCCGCGCGGCCAGCTTGGCGAAGGTCCGCTCCGACCAGGCCGTGGCCGGGTGCAGCGTGGTGTAGGTGACCGTGGCGTAGAGCACGCTGGGGTGCGCGGCCAGGACCGGCGAGGCGGAGTCCAGCCGCAGGTAGATGTAGCTGGTCGAGGCCGGACCGTTCACGGCGTCCAGGACCTCCGCCGGTCGGCCCTCCAGGATCGCGTCGTGGTAGAAGCTGTCCCCCTGCCGCCCCCCCGCGCCGACCTGCCGCAGACCCTGGTCCAGGTTGCCCGTCCCCCCGCCGGTGGCCGCAGCGGCACCCAGCCGGATCTCGGCCTCGGGCCCGCCCCGCCCCGGTGGCCGCAGGCTGAGCACGACCTCGCTGACGGCCACCCCCGGGGACCCGGCCAGGCGGAGGTCGGCGCCAAAGTTCTGCCGGCCGGCGAGGGACGCCGCCGTCAACCGCCAGGTGTGCGCCCGCCAACCGGCGACCGGAAACACCGGGCCGGTGCCCTGATAGGCCCCGTCCACCGGCGCCGCCGGGTTGGCCGAGTTGTAGTCGATGGAGAGCGCTCCCCAGACCGGGGCCCAGGCCAGTTGCGCGGCCCAGACGGGGTTCGTCCGCTGCCCTGTCAGGGCCTCAAGGGGAGCACACCCCGCCAGCGCGAGGGCGAGAGCGACGCAGACCAGCCGCATCGTGCGGCCCACACCAGAGGAGCCGCCCAAGCGTTGCTCCACCCCCGGTGCATGTTTTGGCCCCAGGCGCCAAGACCCTCCCGGCGCCCGCGCGTCCTCCCGTGGGATTCCCAACCCCCAGCCCCCGCCCTGACGGCGGCTGGGGCAAGCCCCCCCCGGCCACGCGGCCGGCCCGCGCGCATTCGGGACGTGCTGTGCCTCAGGCCGAGCGCGCCTCAGCGGGCGGCGCGGAGAACGTGCTGGTCTGCCGGCCGCGGCCACCGCCCACCTCCGCCACAACGCCCCACCACGGGATCCGGCGCTCGAGCCAGGCGTCCAGACTGTACTGGCTGGTACCCGCCGCGGCGTTGATCGCGAGCAGGAACACGCCTGCCATGGCGTAGATGATCCCTGTGCCCACGTCCGTGGAGCCCGCGGTGTAGGGGCCGCCGAAGCCCTCCGCGGTGGACCAGATGAGCAGCCCGAAGAGCACCGTCAGCCAGTAGGCGGCCTTGCGGGCCACACCCAGGATGAGGGCCAGGGCGATCACGGTTTCCGTCACGGCGGTGGCGTAGGCGAACATGCCCACACGCGGTCCGACCAGGGACACCCAGAAGTGGAACCACGGCTCAAGCCATGCGGGTTGACCCTTGGCCGCGTCCCGCAGGATGCCGAGGTAGTCCGCGCGGAACGCCGGAGACCACTTCAGGGCGGCATCGATCCCCCAGATGACGCCGAACACCACGCGCGCCACACTCTTCTGCCACGAACTGCGCATGCCCATCGCGGCTTCCCCGCCCGCCATCTCGTATCCCCCCGGCTGGAGCATTGGCCCACGTCGTTTCGGCACCCACACCAATGGGCCACATGGCCCATCGTACTACGCCCAGATGGCCCATGCGTGGACCGTGGGCGGGATGGCTCCGCGGGGGTGGCGGCAGAGCAGGGTTTCGACGGCTGAAGGACGGGATCGGCCCGCGCGGGGAGGGCCGGGTAACGGAACGGTCGCATTGGGAGGCAGCCGGGCGTGCTCGCTTCCAGGCGTGTGCACAGGGTGGGGGTGTGGCAGCAAGGGCCAGATCACCACGCCGGTACGTTGCCGAGCAACACTGTGCAGTCAGCGACCGGTGGCCTTGACGCCACTGATGACATACTGTATTAGTTGCCTAGTACACTAGTGGAGGAGGCGGCGATGCCAACGTGGCGGACCCTGCTGGCCAAGGACGCCCGCATGCTTCGCAACCGAGGTCTGATCGAGTTGGCGGTCGTGGCGGGGATCGGGTGCGTCCTGGTCCTGGGCGCACCCCACTCCCGCCAGGCCACCCTGATCGGGGCCGGCATCCTCTCGGTGATCGCCGGCGCACATGTCCTGTTGCCAAGCGCTTACGTGGTCTCCGGAATTCGGGGCGAGCGACTGCGGGCCGCGGCGTTGTGGCTGCAAACGCCCGCGGCGGGCTGGCGGCTTCTGACGTCCAAACTGCTGGTGGCCTTCGCGTACGCGCTCGCCTCATGGCTGATCGTCCTGGCGTTCAGCTATAGCGAGATCCCCCGCGCCCTCGGCTTCATCATGCTTCATACCTCGACGTGCGGCCCGAGTGCGGTAGGCACCGGACCAAACGCCGCGTCCTTTTCTGGCGCGGTGACACCCTGCACCACCTCGGCCACCCCCCTGGACATGGCCGTCGTCCGCACTTGGCTCCCGCGCTACGCGCTGGCCATCTCGGTGGCGGTTCTGCTCTGCGGGCTGTACATCGCGGCCTGGGTGGCGATCGGCCTCATGGCGGTCCTGAGCGTTCACCGCCGTTTCGTGCGCCTCGCGGTGGGCGTGCTCTCCTTCGCCGTGCCGGCCTGGGGCATCCCCGCGTTGCGCAATCTCCCCGGTTACAGCGGACTTTGGTCCGTGACCCTGCAGACCCCAGCGGGCGGCACGCGGCTTCCCCTCGGCCCGTACATCGTTGCGGCGCTCATCGCGCTCCTCGCCTTCTGGCTGGCCGGCTGGCTGCTGGATCGAAAGGTTGAAGTGTAGAGGTGGAGCCATTCTCTCAGAACGAACCGATCTACCGCCAGATCATGGACCGGCTCTGCCGCGCGGTGGTGCGGGGCAATCTGGTCCCTGGGGAGCGGCTGCCGTCGGTGCGGGAGATGGCGGTGGAGTTCGGCGTCAATCCGAACACCATCAGCCGTGTCTACCAGGAATTGGAGCGCCTGGGCGTGACCGAGACGCGCCGGGGTCAGGGGTGCTTTCTGACGGATGCCGAGCGCATCGCCACCCTCCGTCGCGAGCTGAGTCGCCGGGCCATCGACCGGCTGCTCACGGAGATGGCCGCCATGGGCTTTTCCCGCGAGGAGATCCTGCGATCTGTGAGCGACCACCTCTTTGGAGGCGACAACCCATGACGGCTGGCAGCGTGACCTTCGACCATGTGACCAAGGCGTTCGGTGCCACGCGCGCCGTGCACGATGTGTCGATCACCTTTCCGTCGCATAAGATCATCGGACTGATCGGCCCCAATGGCGGTGGCAAATCGACATCGCTGAAGCTGATGGCCGGTCTGATGCACCCCAGCGCGGGATCGGTCCGCGTGGACGGCCTGGAGGCCCGTCGGGGCCTTTGCGCCACGGTCGCGTTCGCCCCCGATGCGGGCGCCGGCTATTCCTTCTTCACCGTGGCCGAGATGATCGGGTACTACCACAGCGTGTTCGCCGACTTCGATCCCAAGCGGGCGGAGGAACTGCGGTCCTTCATGGACCTCCCCGCCGCGGTCCGCACCGGCGCCCTCTCCAAGGGCAACCAGGCCCGGCTGAAGATCGCGCTGACGCTCGCGCGCGCGGCGCCATTGATCCTCATGGACGAGCCGCTCTCCGGCCTGGATCCACTGGTCCGCGCTTCGATCGTACGCGGCCTGATCTCCTTCGTCGATCTCGACAGGCAGACCGTCGTCATCTCGACCCATGAGGTGGGCGAGGTGGAGCCGCTGCTCGACGTGGTGGCGCTGATGGATCGCGGACGGATTCTGGCGATGGAGGAGGTCCAGGGCATTCAGGAAAGTGGAGCCGGAGGGCTGGTCGGATGGATGCGGCGGATCCTGGTCCGTTGACGACCCCGCCGCGCGGGCCGACACAGGCTCATGCCGCGTGGTGTTCAGCCTCCTGCGACGGCGGGCGCGGCGGAGGCTCCGACCGTCCACTCTCGCCGTCGTCCATGTGTACACATTTGCGACCCTTCGTGCTACCTACCATGGCGCCGTGTCGAGCGCGGATCTCGTTCTCCACCCGATCCGGCCGCGCATCATCAGGACCTTCCTCAGCGACCGCGCGCCGACCACCTCTCAGCTCGCGCCCAGGATGAACGACCCCGCGGGGAGCTTCGGCGGGCACGTCGCGCTCCTCTGCGACGCCGGGCTCCTCCAGGTCGTCTCCGAGCGCCGCATCCGCGGCGCGCTTCTGTCGGCCGGAGAGGGACGCCGCCGTCAACCGCCAGGCGTGCTCCCGCCAACCGGAGACCCGAAACACCAGGCCGGTACCCTGATCGGACCCGTCCACCGGTGCCGCCGGGTTGGCCGAGTGGTGGTCGATGGAGAGCGCGCCCCAGACCGGAGCCCAGGGCAGTTGCGCGGCCCAGCCGGGATTCGTCCGCTGCCCTGTCAGGGCCTCAGGGGGAGCACACCCCGCAAGCGCGAGGGCGAGGCAGACCAGCCGCAGCGTGCGGCCCACCCCAGAGGAGCCGCCCAGGCCTTGCTCCACCCCCGGTGCCATGTCTTGGCCCCAGGCGCCAAGACCCTCCCGGCGCCCGCGCGTTTCGGGACACGCTGTGCATCAGGCCGAGCGCGCCTCA
>JAKAUG010000411.1 GCA_021827805.1 Bacillota bacterium
ACCCGGTCGAACCATTCGAGGTCAACGGGCGCCTCTAGCGCGCCGCGGAGCCGGATCTGGCCGCCCATGGGCGGGCGGATGGAGGGATGGGACGTGCCCTTGGCGTTGGGAGAACTGTTGGCCAGCGCGGCCTCCGGGGCCCTGCTGGCGGATGGCGGGACCGGCACGGCCCTCCTGGCCCAGGGGCTGCCGGCCGGCACCGCACCGGAGTCCTGGAACCTCACCCACCCCGCGGCGGTGGCCGCGGTGGCCGCCGCCTACGCCGCCGCGGGCTCCGAGATCGTGTACACGAACACCTTTGGAGCCAACCGCCTGACGCTCGCGCGCCACGGCCTCCGCGACCGCGTCGGCGAGATCAACGCCGCCGCGGTGCGCCTGGCGCGGCAGGGCCTGGGCCCCGGCGGGTTGCTCGCCGGCTCGATGGGACCCACCGGGGCGTTGCTGGAACCCCTGGGCGACGTCACGGCGCAGGAGGCCGCGGAGGCGTTCGCCGAGCAGGCCGCGGCCCTGGTGGCGGCGGGGGTGGACGCCCTGGTGCTCGAGACCTTCACCGATCTGGAGGAGGCCAGCGCGGCCCTGCGGGCGGCGCGGGGGGTGACCTCGGGGCCGGTGATCGTCTCCATGAGCTTTGATGCGGGTGGACGGACCATGATGGGGGTCTCCCCGGCCCAGGCCGCCGCCCGACTCCTGCCCGAGGGGGCCGACGCCCTGGGCGCGAACTGCGGCGGCGCCTGGGAGGATGTGGCCGGGGCCCTGCGGGCCCTGGCCCTGGCGGCGCCGGGGACGCCGCTGCTTCTGAAGCCCAACGCCGGGCAGCCGGTTGCCAGCGCGGGCGGCGTGTCGTATCCCGGCACACCGCGGGCGTTCGCCCGCTTCGTGGCCGACCTGGTCGCCGAACTGCCCGTCCGCATCTGCGGCGGCTGCTGCGGCAGCGGGCCCGAACACATCGCCGCCCTGCGGGCCGAGCTGGCCGCGCGGGAGGCCAGGGGATAGGAACGTGGTGCGCCGGGGGAGACGCCCGGCGCGCCAGCGCCAGCCTGGGCGCCGCCACCGGCCGGGACCGACCCCCAGCAGGTCCGGCGCCGCCGTTGGCAAACGGAGCGTCGGAAACCGGCCCCCGCGGCGGCCGGAACCAAGAGATGATGAAAAGAGGAACGGAACAGAGTGGAGCTACCCAGCCCGAGCACCGGGAGCGCCCCAGCCATGCTCCCCGAGATCCTGCCGGCGGACCTGCCGCCCCTTCTGCCGCCGCTCGACGCCGCCCAGGCCTCCGAGGCGGCCTTTCCGCTGGGGGGGATCGGGACCGGCAACGTGGCCCTCGGCAGCCGGGGCGAGCTGCGGGACTGGGAGATCTGGGGGCGGCCCGGCAAGGGCAATCGGCTCCCGTACACCTTCGCCGCGGTGTGGTGCCGCCCCGAGGGTGCGGCGCCCGTCGCGCGGGTGCTTGAGGCGCGGCTGCGTCCGCCCTACCAGGCGAGCCACGGCCTGCCACCGGAGTTGGTGGCCGGCCTGCCACGCCTCGGCGGGGCGCGGCTGCGCGGGGAGTATCCCCTGGCGCGCATCGACTTCCTCGATGCGCACCTGCCGGCGGAGCTGTCGCTGGAGGCCTTCACGCCCATGGTGCCCCTGGACGCCGCGGCCTCGGGCCTGCCGCTCGCCTACCTCACCTACCGCGCGACCAACCGGGCGGCTGTCCCGCTGGATCTCGGCATCGTCCTCTCCATGGCCAACCCCGTGGGCTGGGCCGGGCCTGAACGCGGCCCGGACGGGGGCGGGGGCCGGACGCGCAATGTGCGGGCCGCCGCGGCGGGGCTTCATGGGCTGATCTTCACCGGCGAGCGTCACGGGCCGGGGGAGCTGCGCCATGGCAGCGCCGTGCTGGCGGTGGAGGCCGCCCAGGGGGTGACGGTGAAGACGGCCTGGGAACGGGCCGGCTGGTGGGATGCCCTGCAGGCGTTCTGGGATGACCTCGCCACGGACGGGAGCCTGGAGGACAATGCCTATGGTGAGCCATCGGACCCTGGACGGCAGGACATCGGCTCCGTGGGTCTGCGGCTTCGCCTGGAAGCGGGGGAGACCGGGACGTTCCCCTTCCTCCTGACGTGGCACTTCCCCAACCGCCCCGCCACCTGGAACGAGCCGGCCGACCGGGTGCCGCGGACCCGTGTGCAGTACGCGACGCGGTTCGCCGACGCCTGGTCCGTGGCGCGGCACGCGGTGGCGAGCCGCGGCGAACTGACGCGGCGCACCACGGAGTTCCACCGCCGGCTCTTCGGCGGCACGCTGCCGGCGGCGGTGGTCGACGCCGCGGCCAGCAATCTCGCCGTCCTGCGCAGCACCACCTGCTTCTGGCTTGAGGGCAACGGCCGCGACGTGCCCCGGGCGGCGGGCGGGCTCTTCCTGGGCTGGGAGGGCTGCGGCGACCAGGGCGGGTGCTGCTCCGGGGATTGCACGCACGTCTGGAACTACGCCCAGGCCGGGGCCTTTCTCTATCCGGAGCTCGAGCGGAACATGCGTGCCACCGAGTTTGGGCCGGCCCTGCACGCCGACGGGCAGATGGACTTCCGCGTGCACCCCGTGCTGGGGGAGGGCTGGAACCACATCCCGGCGGTCGACGGCCAGCATGGTTCCGTCTTGCGGCTGTATCGGGAGTGGCGGCTCTCTGGGGACCGGGGATTTCTGGAGCGCCACTGGCCCGCGGCCAGGCGCGCCCTGCAGTTCTCCGCCCGCTGCTGGGATCCCGACGGGGACGGCCTGCCCGAGGCCGAGCAGCACAACACCTACGACATCAACTTCCACGGGCCCAACGCCCTGGGAACAGGGTTCTTCCTGGCGGGGCTGCGCGCGGGCGAGGAACTCGCGCGGGCCGTGGGCGATGCGGACTTCGCCAGGGCCTGCCGGGAGCTCTTTGAGCGGGGGCGAGCGCGCGCCGAGGAGGTCCTCTGGAACGGGTCCTTCTATGTGCAGCGGCTGGCGGACGTGGACCGGCATCGCTACCAGTTCGGGCTGGGCTGCCTCTCCGACCAGCTCCTGGGACAGCTGTTGGCGCACGTGACCGGCCTCGGGTACGTCCTGGATGAGGCGCATGTGCGCACGGCCATGGAGAACGTCTGGCGGCACAACTTCCGCCCCGACCTTTCGGCCCATGCCTCCTGCCAGCGCACGTATGCGCTGAACGACGAGGGGGGCCTGCTCCTCTGCACCTGGCCGGACGGGGGCCGGCCACGCTACCCGTTCCCATACGCGGACGAGGTCTGGACGGGCATCGAGTACCAGGTGGCGGCGCATCTGCTCTACGAGGGGCTGGTGGACGAGGGGCTGGCCGTGGTGTCCGCGGCGCGGGCGCGGCACACCGGCGCCAACCGCAACCCCTGGGACGAGTTCGAATGCGGGCACCACTACGCGCGGTCCCTGGCCTCCTGGGCGGTCCTTGTGGCGGCCTCCGGCCTGGACTACGATGCCCCAGCGGCCCGCCTCCGCCTCGCGCCGCGCCTGCCAGGCACGCTGCGGACCTTCTTCTCGCTGCCAGGGGCCTGGGGCACGGTGGAGGTGGAGGGGGCAACGGTGCGGGTCCTGGTCGCGGAGGGGCGCCTGGCGGTCGGCGAGCTGGCGCTGCGCGGAGAGGTGCGCTCCCTGCCCGCGGGGAGCGCGGCCGTGCCCGGGACCCCCCTGGAGGTCCGGTTCTGACCCAGCCCAGCGTGCGGGGATGCCGGCGGTGGGACATCCGGTCCGGCGGCCGCGGGTCAGACGGTGCGGGGGCGCCCGCACCGCGGGAGGGGGAGGACGGCAGGTGAGCCGGGCCCAGCCGCGGTTGGAACCCGCTGCCGGATCCTTCACCGCTTCGCTTGAGGCGGGCCTTGAGCGCGTGCCGGGCGCCGCGGTGATCGCCGCCCGCCGCCTGCCGGAAAGCCCACCGGCCGCGGCGCCCTCGCGCCTGCCCCGCTGGCTGGCGGCCCGTCTGCGGGCGCAGGGCATCGAGCGCCTGCGGCCCCACCAGGCCCAGGCGGTGACCCTTGGGCGGGCGGGGCGTCACTTCGCCCTCTCCTCGCCGACGGCCAGCGGCAAGAGCCTCTGCTACATGATCCCCGTGGCCGCGGCGCTTGGGGCGGATCCCGACGCCACCGCGCTCTACATCTCCCCGGCCAAGGCCCTGGCCCAGCAGCAGCTCCAACGGTTTCAGGCGTTGGTGCCCACCATCGCCGCGGACCTCTACGACGGCGACACGCCGAGGGAGCGGCGGGCCGCGATCCGTGCCGGGGCACGGCTGATCATGACCAACCCGGACATGCTCCACGTCGGGATCCTGCCCTACCACGGGGGCTGGGAGCGCTTCTTCGCCCACCTGCGCTTTGTGGTGCTGGACGAGGCCCACAGCTACACGGGGGCCTTCGGCAGCCATGTGACCTGGATCCTGCGCCGTCTGCGCCGCGTGGCCGAGTACCATGGCGCGCGCCCAGCCTTCATCCTTCTTTCCGCGACCATTGGCAACCCGGCGGGCCATGCCGAGGCGCTGATCGGGCAGCAGGTGCCGGTCATCCAGGGGACGGCGGCGGGCCTGGGGGCCCGGCACATGATCCTGGTGGACAGCGGCAGCCTGGGCAGTAACCGGGTGGCGGTCGAGCTGTTCGCCGCGCTGGTGGGTGCGGAGCACAGGAGTCTGCTCTTCGGCGGGACGCGCCAGGGGGTGGAATCCCTGACCCGGCTGGCCCGCCAGCTCGTCGGCGCCCGCGCGGTGGCCTCCTACCGCAGCGGCTACCAGCCCGAGGAGCGCAGGGCCCTGGAGGCGGACCTCTTCAGCGGCAGGCTCGACGGGATGGTCGCCACCAACGCCCTGGAACTGGGGATCGACGTCGGCTCTCTGGATGCGGTCGTGCTCGCGGGCTTTCCCGGCAGTGTGGCCGCGATGTGGCAGCA
>JAKAUG010000492.1 GCA_021827805.1 Bacillota bacterium
CCCGCGGCGGCGCAGGCCCTGCAGGCCGACGGCTGCGACTACGTGATCGTGCACACCGGGTTCGACGAGCGGCACGAGCGGCCGGGGGCCAGCCCGTGGGAGGACCTGGCCGACGTGGTCGCCGCGGTGGATCTCCCGGTCCAGGCCGTGGGGGGGTTGCGCCTGGAGGACCTCGACCGGCTGCCCGCGGCTGGCGCGCCGCTGGTGGTGGTGGGCGCCCCGCTGGTCATCGACCACGACGCCTTCCGCGCCGCCAGCCCCGACGAGGCCCTGGAGGCGGTGCTGCGGGATGTGGTCCGCCGCGTCAAGGGAGCGGTGCCCGGGCCCCGAGCCTAGATCCGTGATCGTCCTGGGGGGTTGAGTCGTGCTCCGCATCGGCGTGGTCGGCACCGCGCGCATCCTGCCCTCGCACCTGCGCGGCATGAAGCAGTTGCTCGATGCTGGCCTGGCGGACTTTCGCGTCACGGCCCTGGTGGGCCGCACGATGGAGGGGGCGCTGTCCTTCCGCAAGCGGGGGGAGGGCCCCGCGCCGCGCCCGCCGGTGATGACGGGGGGCGATCCCCTCGCGGCGCCGCACATGTATGTCAGCGACGTGCATCCGGACACCCTGCCCGAGTGCTATCCGGACGTCGAGACGATGCTCGCCTCCGGGCGGGTGGACGCGGTGGTCCTGTTGACCCCGGTCGGGCTGCACCACACCCAGGCGCTGCAGTGTCTGGAGGCCGGTGTGCACGTCTTCTGCGAAAAGCCCCTGGCGGTCAGCGTCCGCGCCGGTCGTGCCATGGTGGAGGCCGCCGAACGGCGCGGCCTCACGCTCGGCGTGGCGGAGGGCGTGCTCTACGACCCGGGTGTGCGCCATCAGCGGCTGGCGGTCCAGAGCCAGGCCGTGGGCCAGGTCGAGATGGTCCTGATGGGAGGGGTGGGCACCGACGCCTGGTCCCCGGACAACATGGTGGCCAAGACCCCATGGCGGCACCGCAAGGTGGAGGCCGGTGGGGGACCCGCGGTGGACATCGGGGTGCACCAGTTCGACCACATCCGGGCCGTGGCCGGCGAGGTGGCCGAGATCACGGCCATGACGGGGCGCTTTGCGCCGGAGCGCTTCACGCGTGACGACCAGGGTCGGGTGCTCGACCGTGTGCGCTGCGATGTGGAGGACACCTATCACGCCCTCTTCCGCCTGGCGGGGGGCGGGATGGGGCACGTCTCCTTCTCCTGGGCGGGGCACGGCCGTCCCACCTTCTGGCCTGGGGGGCCGGTGCTCTACGGCAGCCGCGGGATGCTGCAGGGTGGGCGCATCTCGTGGCCGGGCGGTGAAGGGGAGTCCCTGGAGGCCTGGGCCAAGGGCGCTGCGCCGGCCGGAACGCTGGAGCGCTGGTTCCCGGCTGGGATCCGTGACACCAAGGCGATCCAGTTCCTGGACTTCGTGCGCGCCGCCGCGGAGCGTCGCCAGCCGGAGGCCAGCGGGCGCGAGGGCCTGGCGGATCTCGCCTGCGCCATGGCCGTGCTGGAATCAGACACCCTCGGGCGCGCGGTGCGGGTCCAGGATGTGCTGGAAGGCCGCGTCGACGCCTACCAGCGGGAGATCGACCAGGCCCACGGGCTGCTGTAGGGGGGCCGGCGTCGCGGTCTCGGGCCACCGGTGCTCCGGGCGGGAGCTCCGCCCCGCCGCGTCGCGGGAGCATGTGCCCAGCCCGGGCCGGTTGGGTGCCTCCCCGCCGCGGCCGTTCAGCCTGGCCAGGGCCCGCGGATGACCACGCCGCGGGCGGGCCTTCTGGTGGGTGGATTGAGCAGCCGGCTCTGATCCTGCAGCAGTTCCCAGAGCATGATGCGCTCCCTGGCCGCCCTCTGGGCGATCCGGGGCCCGAGCCGGGGCGCCAGGCTGCGGACGGCTGTCTCGTCGTCCATGCCGCGCGCCAACGCGTCGGCGAGCGCCTCAGGCAGCAGGTTCTCGACCAGCCGCGCCAGTGTCGGCAGCGCGTTGCGCTCGGGCCAGTCCGCCGGATAGTCCTCGGGACGGGGATATGGGGAGGAGATCCGCCGCCGGTCCAGGGCCTCCACCACGGCGCGCAGGCCATAGAACGGGCTCGAAAAGGCGAAGCGCGGATCACGGCCCAGCACGAAGACCGGAAGGTGGACCCCCTTCGGAACCCTGAGGTCCATCCGTCCCGCCAGCCGGTGCAGGAGGTCGTGCGAAGTCAGCAGCGTGTTGGCCGACGTGAGGATGTCGAGCGCGGTGTCCGCCAGATGGGCGTCGGCCTCCGCGAGCGTCGCGTCCGGCTGGCCGCCGCGCTCCAGGTGCAGACGGAAGGTCCTGGCGTCCGGGGGTTCGGGGCAGATGACCACCTCATCGCCCGCGTGTGCCCCCTTGGCGCCGAGCCACGCGGAGAGCCCATCCAGCACGCGGTAGAGCCGCTCCCCGTGGAACAGGGCCGAGAACGAGCCGGCGGGCTGGGGACCAAGCAGCAGGAGGATCCGCGCTTGGCCTGGCGTGCCCGTCTCATCGAACCACCGCACCTCCTTGGCCTCATGGCCTGGGGGCAGCCACCAACCGACGAGGTCGGAGAGGTCCGGCTCGGCGAAGAGCATCCCGTGCCGCAGCTCGGACGCGGTGAGCACGTGCCGCAGACGGGCGCCGACCAGGCGACGCTCGACCAGGTCGTAGGTGGCCGTGTCCACGCGGCACACCAGTGGGTGCTGGTGCAGGGCGCCGCGCAGCCGCCTGCGCCCGTCCGCGCCCAACTGCCACTGCCGGGCGCCCAACTCCGCCACCAGGTCCTTCAGAGACAGGGGGCCTCCCACGGCCGCCAGAACATCCGCGGCGGCAGACGCCAGGCTCCCCCGGGGCCAGCGGCCGCCGCCGGGCACCCGTGGCTCGGCATTGCCGGATCCGGATCCCGTCCTGCCCACCGTTCCAACCCCTCTGCCACCTGCCGCGGGGCGGGCGGCGCGCTTCGGCCAAGCGGTGCACGTGACGGCCACCCGGTGTTACTGTATCGGTTGCGGGCGCCAAGGTGGCGATTCCGCCGCACCTTCTCGCGGGTCGACAAGGGCGCGGCGAGCGGCCTCACCGTTCGCGGGGGCGCGCTGCGGCCGCTTGTGTCGTCGGGATGGCGAGGGGTCCGCGCCTGCGGCTCCAGGGTTCCGGGTCCGGAGGCCGTGAGCGGCTGGGCTAGGGAGGAGATCGCTTGCGCCGACCCGGGGAAAGGCCCGTGCCGTTGCCCGTCGTCTTGGCGCTGGGCCTCTGGGTGCTCGCGGCCCTCTGGTCGCTCGGCATTCTGGTCCTCATCTTCAGCCGGCTACTGGCCAGCGGGCGCTCCGGCGCGTCCTGGATCCTGCTCCTCGATCTGCCGCACCTGACCGGACTGGCGCTGGCCTGGACGGGTCTCCGGCGCGGGCGCCCGCTCTGGTACGGGGCAGGGATCCTCGTGGCCCTCCTGGCGGGCCTGGCCCTCTGGGCGTTTTTCGGCAGCTGGGACGCTCCCGCCACGCTGCTGCTGGTGGCGGGCGGTGCCGTGTGGCTGCTGGGCGCGGCGATGGAGCGCGGTGCCCGCTGAGGTCCACCCCGCCGGGAGAGCGTGCTGCGCACCGTTCACGCCCTGACCTTCCTTGACCTTCAGCCTTCGATGGTGTACAGTTCATCCAGACGGCTAGGCGTCGGCGCCGAGCCGAACCGAACCGAAACTGGAGATGGGGACGATGTCGGTAGTTCGTTGGAATCCCGTGCACGACTTTCGGACCCTGCAGCACTCGATGGACCGGTTCCTGGATCGCTACACCCCGGAGGACGGGCATCGCTCGGTCTTCCCGGTGGATGTCTTTGAGACACCCGACGCGGTCATCGTCCGGGCCGATCTGCCGGGTGTGAACCCAGACGATGTGCAGGTGCACCTGCACCAGGGGCAGCTGTACATTCGAGCCACCCGCAGGGCGGAGGCCCCCGAGGGCGCCACGCCGCTCCTGCAGGAACTCGGCAGCGGCGAGGTGGTGCGCTCCTTCAGCCTGAGCATTCCGGTGGATCCGGAGCGGGTCCAGGCCAGCTTCACGGACGGAGTGCTGGAGGTCCATCTGCAGAAGGCGGAGGACGCCAAGCCCCGGCGGATTCCGGTGGCCCGGGGCGCTGCGGGCGCGGCGCTCCCGGCCACGGAGAGGACCGGGCCCGAGCCAACCCACTAGGCGGCTCGGCCGACGCTCCGTGGGCGGGAGGGCCCGGGGGCGCAGCGGTTCATGTGGCGCAGGGTTGAGCCGCTTGTGGCCAGAGGGGCGGACCACGGTTGCCGGGGCCCGCCCCTCTGGCTCCCGGCCCTCAGGGGTGGAGGGCGGGCCCAACGCCTCCCACGCTGTCCTCGCCGCGCTCTGGGTGCGCGCGACCGTCTGGCACGTGGCCACTGCCTCGGGTGCGGTGCGCGCCCCCGTCATCCCCTAATGATCGGACGCCTCCGAATGGAGCACTGGGCCGCGCTCATGGCCCCGCGAGCGCGGAGAACTGGCCTCAGCGGCCGGGGCGTCCAGGGCCTGTGCTACCAGGGCGGGATCCACGCGTCTCGACGACCGAGTGACGCCAGGCACCGTGCCAGCGCGCACCTCGGCTCCTCGGCAGAACTCATGCCCGCCACGTGGAGAACCTTGAGATCCTGCTGAGATCTGGGCCACGGACACGTTCCCTCTGGAGCACGTTCTCGTGCGGTGGCATCGCCGTGGGCAGCCCATCCCGCGGCGCCGAGGCGCCCGGGTCGGATATCTGTTGGCCGTCTGTGCCGAGGATCTCAGGGGCTCTCAGGAGGCGGCGGCCTGCTACCGTGAGGCCGAGCGGCTGTCACCGGGCATCTCCGAGCTGGTCCGCGCCGCGGATGCTGCCTTGCGTCCCGCAGGCGCCCTGAAACGGCGACCGCGCACCCGCTGGGACTGG
>JAKAUG010000344.1 GCA_021827805.1 Bacillota bacterium
CAGTGACCGCATCGCCCGCCTGCTGCGGGAGGTCGGGGTCCAGCCGGCTGGCGAGGAGCCGGCCGGCCCGGACGACTAGGGAAGATCGCGAAGAAGGAGCCGTGGCATGGCCGGAGGTCCGGAGCCGTCTCCCGGCGGCGCTCAGTCGCCGTGGACCGACATCGTGGCCGCGGTGAGGGGCTCTCGCTCGGTGCTCCTGGTGCTGCACGTCCGCCCGGATGGCGACAGCGTCGGGTGCTCGATGGCCATGGCCCGCTGTCTGCGGGCCCTCGGCAAGCGCACGCGGATCGTCGCTCCGGATCCCCTGCCGCAGGCCTTGGCCTTCCTCGATCCCGGGGGGGACTGCCTGCGGCCGGAGCGCGTCACGGGGCCCTTCGACCTGGGACTGTTTCTGGACTGCGCCGACATGGAACGGCTGGGGTCAGCGCGGGAGCTGCTCCCGCAGGTGCCCCTGGTCGTGAACATCGACCACCACGGTTCGAACCGGCGCTACGGCCAGCTCAACTACATCGATGCCAGCGCCGGGGCGTGCGGCGAGATCGTCGCACGGCTGATTGCCGATCTGGGTTGGACCATGGACCCCCCCGCGGCCACCGCCCTGTTCACCGCCCTGACGACGGATACCGGGTCCTTCCGCTACGAGAACACGAGCGCCGCCACCCTGGCCCTGGCCTCGCGGCTCGTCCAGGCCGGGGCGGACGTGCCCACGATCAGCCGCGAGGTCTGGGACAGCCGGTCGCTGGGGAGCGTGCGCCTGCTGTCCCTGGCGCTCAGCACCCTCCGGCTGGATGCGGACGGGCTGCTCGCGACGATCGCCGTCACACGGGAGATGCTCGAGGAGAGCGGTACGGCGCCGGGCGATCACGAGGGCCTGGTGGACTACCCCCGCACCCTGCGCGGTGTCGAGGTGGCGGCCCTTTTGACCGCCGACGAGCCCGGCCTGGTGCGCGTCAGCCTGCGCAGCAACCGCTGGGTGGACGTCAGCACGCTGGCGGCCCGCTTTGGCGGTGGCGGCCACGCCCGGGCGGCGGGCTGCACGATCACCGGTGAGCTCGACGCCGCGCGGCAAACGGTGGTGGCCTCGGCCCTGGCCGCGCTGGAGGGAGGGCCCGGGACGACTTGATCGGCGACGCGGGCGTGCTGGGGGTGCTCAAGCCCCCCGGGCCGACATCCCAGCAGGTGGTCGCCGAGCTGAGGCGCTGGCTGGGCGGTGGGGTCCGCGTGGGGCACGGGGGCACGCTGGATCCCGCGGCTGCCGGGGTCCTGCCGGTGGGCTTCGGTGCGGCCACACGCCTCCTGCGCTTTCTGCACCTGGCCCCCAAGGTCTACCGCTTCGAGCTCGTCCTGGGCCTGGAGACGGACAGCTGGGATCAGACGGGTCGGGTCGTGGCGGAGCGTCCGGCCGCACACCTTGGCGCATCCGATCTTGAGGGCATCCTTGCCGCCTTCACGGGCCCGGTGCGCCAGCAGGTGCCGCAGTATTCCGCCCGCCATGTGGATGGCAGGCGTCTGTACGAGTACGCCCGCCGTGGCGAGCTCGCCGCGGCCCCCGAGACGGAGGTGACGATCCATGCCCTGGAACTCGCGGCCTGGGCCCCTGGGGCCCATCCGCGCGCGCTCTGCACGGTGCGCTGCTCGGCGGGCACCTACGTACGCTCCCTGGCCGAGGCCATGGGGCGGCGGCTGGGGGTGGGTGGCCACCTGGGTGCGCTGGTGCGCCTGGAGGCCGGAGGCCTCTCGGCCCAAGCGTGCTGCACGCTGGAGGAGTTCCGGGGTGCGGTGACGCATGGAGCATGGGGGGAATGGGTGCTTCCTCCGGCCATCGCCCTCGGATTCTTGCCGGCGGTGCAGCTGGATCCCGCCGAGGCGGACAGGGTGGCGAGCGGGATCCCTCCCGGCCGGAGGCCCGCCGGAGTGGGAGAGGGGCCAGGCCCGGTGCGGCTGCTGAGGCCCGGGGGAGCGCTGGCGGCGGTCGCCCAGCGCGAGGTTGCGGGGAATGCGGCCTCCTTTCGGCTGGAGTGCGTGCTGAGCGGTGAGCGACAGTAGCCGGCCCGCCGTGGAGGAGGATCCAAGCTGCAACGCTTCGAGGCCCTGGAGCCCATGGCCCAGCACTTCGGGGACCGCTCGCCGTTCGTGGCGATCGGTACCTTCGACGGCGTGCACCGCGGGCACCGTGCCGTGCTGCAGACCATGGTGCAGGCGGCGCGCCTGGCCAAGGCGCCGGCGGTGGTTCTGACCTTCGTGCCCCATCCCCTGACGATCCTGCGCCCCGAGGAGGCCCCGCCGCTGCTGATGAGCTACGAGCAGCGGGCGGAACTGCTCTGCGGCACCGGGGCGGAGGCCCTGGTGGAGCTACCCTTCAACGGGGAGTTGGCACACACCTCGCCCGCCACCTTCGTGCAGCGGCACCTCTGTCAGCAGGCGCGGGCTCGGCGGGTCTTCGTCGGCGCGGACTTCAGCTTTGGCGCCCGCGGGGCCGGCCGGCCGGAGACCCTGGCGGTCCTGGGACGCCAGGCCTGCGGGCTCGAGACCACCGTTGTGCCGCTCCTGGAGTCCCAGGGGCTGCCGATCTCCTCCACGCGCATCCGCCAGGCCCTGCGGGAGGGCCGGCCCGCCCTTGCCGCACGTCTGTTGGGACGCCCCTTCTCCCTGCATGGTGAGGTGCGGCGGGGGCGGCAGCTCGGAGCCGAACTCGGCTTTCCGACGGCCAACCTGGTGCCCCCCACCGGCGTGGTCTGTCCGGAGCAGGGCGTCTACGCGGCCTGGGGCCGGACCCTGGGGCCCGAGGGCCCTGGTCCGTGGCGGCCCGCGGTCGCGAACCTGGGCCGCCGGCCCACCGTGGACGGCGAGAACGTGGTGCTGGAGGTCCACCTGCTGGGGTTCTCTGGCGACCTCTATGGTCAGCGCCTGGAGGTGGCCTTCCTGCGCCGCCTGCGCGGGGAGCGCCGCTTCCCGAATGTGGACGCCCTGCGCGCCCAGATCGGGCGCGATGCGGCGCGCGCCGCGACGATCCTCGAGCACAGCCCCTGGGCCACGGCGCCCTGAGCGTGCGCCCGCCAGCCCGGCGGGCCCAGGCCCGCGGCCGCCGAGACACCGACCCTCGGGCGGCACGGGCAGAGAGCCGCGCTCGCGGGTCGCCGGGGAGACCGCCGCTCAGAGCCCGAGTGGGGTTTCCGGTCGCCAGTCGGGCCGGCGGAATTCGGCGTGGGCCCGTGTGCTGATGCCCCCGCGGTCGGCGAAGTCTCCCTCCACCCGCAGGTACAGGGGCTCGACGGCGGCCACCAGATCCCGCAGCATGCGCTGCACCAGGTGCTCGTAGTAGATGCCCACGTTGCGATAGGAGAACAGGTAGTACTTGAACGACTTCAACTCCAGGCAGAGCCTGTCCGGGACATAGCTCACCCGCAGCCGCCCGAAGTCGGGCAGCCCGGACCAGGGGCAGACCGAGGTGAACTCGTCCGTCCGGAGCTCGAGGTGGATCTCCTTGCCCGGATACTCATAGGCAAAGGTGTCCAGGATGTCGGCGCGGATGGCGTCTGGGCCCAGGGTGTCAAAGCGCATACGGTCCATCGCGTCCTGCTTGGCGGGACGTTCCGTCACGGATCAGGACCTCCCCCGCGGCTCCGGTCCCTAGACCGAGGCCGCCACATTGCGCAGGGTGCCCAGCATGGGGCACGTGATCAGGATCTCATCTCCCGGCTCGAGGGAAAAGTCGTCAGGCGGGACCACGCCGGTCCCGGTGAGCAGCACCGTTCCCGCGGGGATCCAGTTGTGCCGCCCAAGATGGGCGACCAGCTCCCCGAAGCTGCGGCGCATGGAGGCGGTGCTCGCCTGGCCGCTCCAGAGCAGAAGCCCGCGCCTGCGCACGGCGCAGGTGATCGCAAAGTGCGCCCCCTTCCCCGCCAGGGTCGCGGGCAGGATCGCGGGCCCCAGGGCGCAGGAGGCGCGGTAGATCTTCGCCTGGGGGAGATACAGGACGTTTTCGCCCTCGATGTCCCGCGCCGAGAGGTCATCCCCCAGGGTGTATCCGAGGATGGAGCCGTCCTGGTCCAGCACCAGGCCCAGCTCGGGCTCTGGCACCTGCCAACGGGAGTCGCCGCGCAGGCCAGCCGGGCCCCCGGGGCCCACCACGCGCGCGCCGGTCGCCTTGAAGAAGAGTTCGGGGCGCTCGGCCTCGTACACGCGGTCGTACGGGGTCGAGCCGGATTCCTCCCCCTGGCTTTCCCGATCCCGGGCCTGCCGGCTGCGCAGGTAGGTGACCCCCGCCGCCCAGACCTCGGGAGGCTCAAGGGGGCAGAGGAGGGCCGCGCTCGCCTCCAACTCGGCCAGGGTGGCCACCCCAGGAGCTCCCGCGGCGGCAAGACCCAGGGCCTGTTCGCCCTCGGCCCCCTCACGCGCCAGGCGGCGCAGCCAGGGCAGGGGACCGCCAGGCCCCGCGTCCCCAAGGTCGTGCACCACCTGGGACTTGGTCGGTACCACGCCCAGTGCCGGGCCGCGGCCCGGCAGGGAAAAGCGCACCAGGTGCATCGTGTCCCTCCGCTCTCGGCCCTCTCCCCGCCGCTCGGACCCGGAAGCCCCCGCCGGTGCCCTCAGCCCGCCCCTACAGCGTGGGCCCGATACGCCAGATGCCGAACTCGTGATGGCCCAGGACCTCGCTGCGCGTGAGCCGTCCCGAGCAGGCCCGCAACAGGGCGGCATAGAGCCGCTCCCCGGTCTCGGGGATGGTTTCGGTCTGGTCCACGATCGTGCCGGCGTTGAAGTCCATGTTGTCGGCCATCGCGGCGAACATCGCAGAGTTGCTGGCGACCTTGATCACGGGCGCGATGCAGGAGCCGGTGGGGGTGCCCCGCCCGGAGGTGAAGGCCACCACCTGGCAGCCGCCGGCAACCATGCCGGTGAGCTGCT
>JAKAUG010000093.1 GCA_021827805.1 Bacillota bacterium
TTCCATCAGGTTCAGCGCCAGTCCTGGGGAGGCGGCCAGCCGAAGGTCCGCTCCACCGTTCTGTGCGCCGCGGAAGTCCGCCTCGAGCAGCTCCCAGACCACCTGTTTCCAGACCCGCTCCCCGGCGGTTCGGACCGCGTGGGTGGGGGTGTATGCGCCACGGTGGTCAGCGGTTTGCAGGGCCGAGTTAAACTCGCACACCATGGAAAGGTCGCCGGGGGCATCCCAGTACCGGACCTTCAGCCGGAGCTTGCGCGCGGAAGCCAGTGCCGGGGCCTCCGCGCGAACCGTCAGGTAGAGATAGCATGTTCCCGTGGCATGACGCGGATGGGGTCCGAAGACGACCGCCGGCTCTGACTCCACGCGATCCATGTGCCAGCCGCTATCAGGGGCCGGAACAGGCGCGCACCCCTCGCAGACCACTCCGTCCGCCGTCACCGAGACAACGGCGCACCGCGCGTCCGAGGCCTTCCGGATCCGGTGAGCACGTTCGTGCACGGCGACCAGGGCCAGCAGGGTTCTCAAATCGAGCACCGTCACGGCCTTGCCGCCATCGGATGTCTCTCCGCTCGCGAGGTCGGTCACGGCCCGGTACCAGCTGGGCTTCTGCAGAATGGCGCGCGCGACGGCGAACTGGGGCCCGGCCACCGGAGCATACAGTCGCGCGATCGCTTCGGCCGCGTCGCGCGGAGATCCGCCAAGGTCGGTGGCCATCGTGAGGACGGGCATACCGGCGACCAGAGCGTGAGGAGGAACCTTCTGGCCCACGAGGCCCCCACGCGAGAAGGTCGCGTACGCCTCCAGGCCTTCCTGGGTCAGGCCGGGGGCATAGCCGTCGATGACGAATCCCGTGACGTCCAGGTCCCATTGACGGTAAAAGCGCGCGCAGTGCTCCACCCAGACCGAGAGTCCCGAAGGCAATCCTGACGGCCTGGGCTCCTCCAGGGACCCGGGGTTCAGATACCCGGCCCCGGAGTCCCCTGCCACGAACGAGTCGTTGGGCGTGGCCACGGACCGGGTCCAGGCCATCGCAGGGCCCGCGCGCAGGGAGAGATTCGGATTGAAGGCCCAAGACAGGGGGACGCTGCCCCGCTCTGGATCGCCCCAAAGAGAGGGGCCCGCCTGGTACAGCCAGGACGGGGCGTCGAAGTCACCGACGTAGAAGGCCAGGTACCGCCCGGGAACGACCTGACCGTCCTGCCCCACGAGACCGCGGCGGACCAACTCGGCCCGATCCGGGGCTGGCGCTTGGGGATAATGATCGCGGAGAGGAAAGTGCTGGGTGAAGGAGGCGTTGGCAATTGCGGAAAACCCAAGGGCGTCCGCTTCCATGAAGGCGTTGTACTCCGACAGGCGCTGGGCATAATGCCATTCGGTCGGCACCCCCGCGTGCCGCCCTCCGGCTCCTCTGTGATCCGTGTACTTGAACGCCCACGGCGGAAAACCGCCCACATGGATCATGCGCTTCGCGTCGGTGCGCCGGGTGGCTGAGGCAAGGATCGCGGCCAGGGTGCGGCTGTCGGTGCCCGGCACCTGATCCGGATCATCGACCGGTGACTCGTCCTCCCAGGGGTCCAGGTCGAAGAAGAAGGCCCTGTGGCTCACGTAGTAGTCGTGGTTCACCAGCGTGTTGTTCCAGAAACTGCTCGCCGCAGGATTGCGCAGCCAGTCCGCATCAATGTAGTAGGCCAGGTGGTCAGCACTGCTGCGGCCCGTGTCCAGGTAGTGGGCGATGGCCCAGCGATAGGCGTCGTTCTTGGCGCTGCCGGTCGAGGGTTGATCGGTGCCCGGAATCTGCCCGCGGCCGGTGAACAGCGAGGAGCCATCCTGATGGATCAGCCAGGTGGCGACGGTCCATCCGTGCTCACGCAGTTCATTCCACAGGGTGCGCACACCACCGGTGTCCACCGGACGGAAGGGAACGGGCAACAGATCCATGGCTCCCGCCAGCGTCGCAGCGACGTTCTGCGTTGCCGGCACCTGTGGGTCCCAGGCCACGAGGCCGCGGGGCCGATCGCCGTAGATGTTCAGCAGCTCTGGCAGGCTCTCCGCCCTGTGCGGCTCCTGGTGCGCCACCTCCCACCCCATCTCGGCCATGCGCTGCCACCAGAATCCGTCCAGATCGGGGACGCCAGGTCCGGAAAGGCCCAATACATAGAGTTGGGGGGCGTCCCGGTTGACGATGCCCTGCAGGGCGACAAGCAGGGCCAGCTCGTCATACGCGCGCTCCAGTTCGGGGCCGGGTTCGAGCCGAACGGTCGCATAGGGCATGCGATAGTGGACCAGGGTTGGCTCCTTGGAGCCTGCGGTGGATGGCATGGATGCGTCCTCCCCGACCGGGGTGACCCGGTGCAACTGCAACGACGGGACTTGACCTCCGAGGCACGGGCTCCTGCTGTTCGGCGTGCTACACCACGGCTGCACAGTACGCGAGGGCGCGGGCCGGCCCTGCAGGCAGGCCAGCGCCCCGCAAGTGCACCACCGATTGCCGACACCGCGAGGCCATGGCCCTCACTGTGAAGATCCGCGAGATTGGATCAGCTCCCGCAAGCGTTGGCGATCAAACCCGACGACGACATTCGTGCCCACGACCGTTGCCGGCGTTCCGCGGGCGCCCAGAGTGACCAGCTCCTGCATCCACGCCTGGTTCTGGCGAATGTTCCGTTCTTCGAACACGATGCCTTCCTGAGAAAGCCACGCTTTCTCCGTCTCGCACGCTCCTCATCCGGGCTGGGTGTAGACGACAATATTGGCCACTCTCCAACCCCCCCCTTCCCTATGGATCCTCCAGGCGGGTGGCGCGCCCGTAGTGTGCCCCCTCTGGCCCCCCGAGGCCACACGAACCATGGCTGGGGTTCACCGCACGCTGGACCGCCATCGCGGTGCTGTGTGCTTCGTCTCGCCGCAGGAGACCTCTGCGGCCCGCGGAAAGCGCGCTTTGAGGTGGTTACCCGCATGGCAGAACCGTTGTTGAATGTTGGCCTTCTGAGTTGCGGTAACATGGCCCGCGTCCTGGCCCGGGCGCTGAACTCCCTGGAGCGTGCGCGCATCGGCATGGTGTGTGACCTGGTGGAGGGCGCTGCCTCGTCCTTCGGCAGCGAGTTGGGCGTGCCGTGGACCACGAGCATCGAGGAGGTGCTGGCCAATCCGGAGATCAGCGCCGTGATTGTCGCGACCCCAAACTTCACCCACGCCGACGTCGTCGTCCAGGCGGCCCAGGCCGGCAAGCACGTGTTCTGCGAAAAGCCGCTGGCCCTGTCCGTTGCGGATTGTGACCGCATGATCGCGGCCACGGACTCCGCCGGGGTTGCCCTGTGTGTCGGCCAGGTGTTGCGCTACTACCCCGTCTTCACACAGATCAAGAGCCTGCTGGACGCTGGAACGATCGGGCAGCCGTTTGCGGTGCGCATCTCCAGGTTGGGCGGCTGGGGCGAGACGCAGCCCTGGCGCCAGCGCAGGGAGTCTTGCGGGGGCCCCCTGTTCGAGATCAATGCCCACGAGTTGGATTACATGCGTTACCTACTTGGGGAGCCAGAGGTTGTGTACGCCACCGGAAGCCAGTTGGTTCAACACGGCGTGGACTTCGAAGACACGGCGTTTGTCAGCGTCCGCTTTGCCGGAGGTGCCCACGGGGTGCTGCACAGCAGCATCGGTGCCGCCCTTGGCGGGTACACCGGCATCATCCAGGGAACCGAGGGGTCCCTGGCCTTCACAAACTGGCCCGGCTCCATCCAATGGAAGCGTTTTGACGGCAACAGCGGGCGACTGGCCAGCGACGAGTTGACGACCCCCGAGCCCCACGCTCGTGAGCTGACGCATCTGGTGGAGGCCGCCCTTGACGGCGTTGCGCCCGTCATCTCAGGGCGGGATGGCCGCGCTGTGGTGGCCATGGCTGAAGCGGCCGTGAGCTCCATGGCCAGTGGGCAGCCCGTCTCTGTTACGCCCCACAGGTAGGCAGGGCTCGCTATGGCCTGTGGCCGTAGTGTTACGCCTCAGTTACGATTCCCCGTAACCCGTTGACCCGCTCTCGCAGCGCACCGAGAATTGACATCGTTGGTCGGTCTCGTCACGGCTCCCACGGAGAGGGGATGGTTCCAAGGCTCGGTCCCCTACCGGTTCCCAGCGGCGATATCTCTCACGCAAGGAGGCTTCAGTATGCGGGTTTACAAGAAATACCTGGTCGGCCTGACTTCCGCCGCGATGGTCTTCGCGACGGTCGCGTCGGCCGTGGGGGCGAGTGCGCAGACCTCTGCGCCTGCGTTCTCGGACATCAGCGGCAACCCTGAGGCGGGTGCGATCACGGCCCTTGCCGCGACAGGGGTGGTCGACGGCATCGGGGGTGGTCTCTATGGCCCCAACACCCTGGTCAACCGCGCCGAGTTCGCCAAGATCGTCGTGAACACGGTCAACGACGGCAACATCGCGGCGGCCCTGTCCGACGAGACCCCCAGCTTCACGGATGCGGCACAGATCCCCACTTGGGCCTGGGGCTACGTGAACGTGGCGGTCGATCTGGGTATCGTCAAGGGCTATCCGGACGGCAGCTTCCAGCCCAACGGCTATGTGACCGACGCCGAGGCGGCGGCCATGCTCCTGCGGGCGATCGGTGATGATCACGCTGGCGTCATCCAGGGCGCCTGGCCCGGCAACTATGTCGCGGCGGCCCTGTCGCTGGGCCTGACTCAGAATGTTCCCACGTTTGTGGCGAACCTTCCCGCGACCCGTGCGGACATCGCGCAGATGGCCTACAATGCCGCAACCGTTGTCCCGGTTGCCAAGGGCCCGGATGCCAACGGTCTATGGACCACGGTTGGCGGCGTGCCGCGTAACGCCATCGGTGGGGACGCCGTGTTCACCGGAACGGTGACCGGCTGGGACTCCGGTGACGTGGTGAT
>JAKAUG010000008.1 GCA_021827805.1 Bacillota bacterium
GGGCAAGTGCTACCAGCCGGCGGTCAAGGTCTTCCGGAAACTGGTGGACGAGGGCCTGCGCCTGAACCTGGGCTTTTCGGAGACGGCCCTGGAGCAGATGCGGGCCTGGGACGAGCCGCTGCTGGACGAGTTCCGCGACCTGGTGCGCCAACCGGCCGTGGAGCTCATCGGGGTGGAGCCCGAGCACAGCTTCGTGTTCTACCTCGACGTGCAGCGCTTCGTCCGCGGGTTGCGCGCCTATCGCCAGAGGCTGGAGCGGGATTTCGGCGTTCCGGTGCGGATCACCGACACCACCGAGATGTTCATGTCTGACGACCTCTATCTGGCGCTGGCCCGCGCCGGCTTCCAGGCCGGCCTGATGGACGGCCGCCCCTGGGTCATGGGCTGGCGGCGCAGCACGCACCTGTATCATCACAACCTCCCCGTCCACCTGCTCTGCCGCCACACCGAGCTGAGCGATGATGTCGGCTACCGCTTTTCCAACCGCGGCTGGAGCGGTTACCCGCTGACGGCGGACCGCTACGCGGACTGGCTGGCCTGGGCCGAGGGGGATTTCGTGTTCGTGGGCTGGGACTTTGAGACCTTCGGCGAACACCACTGGGCCGACACGGGGATCTTCGCCTTCCTGGAGGCGTTGCCGCGCGAGCTCCACAAGCGCGGCGTGGAGTTCCTGACCGCCAGCGAGGCCGTGCAGCGGTTCGCCGACCGGTCCTACGACCTGCCCCTGCCCGCCTTCCCCACCACCTGGGCCGGAGACGGCGGGGTGGGCTTCTTTCTGGGGAATCCGATCCAGCAGGCGCTCTTCCAACTGATGCACCACGCCTACAACAAGGCCGTGCTCAGCGGGGACCGCGGCCTGGTCCAACTCGCGGTCAAGCTGGCGCAGTCCGATGTGCTGCATCTCACGCAGTGGTATGGCCGCTCGGACGATCAGGCCGCGGTCTCCGCCTACTTCACGCCGCGGGAGTGGTGGTCGCTCGGCCCGTCCGGGATCGTCTGGGAGGTCCAGCAGGTCTACAAGAACTTCATCGCGGCCTGCGACCCCATGGCGCGAAGGGCCCTCGGGCTGGAGGGGGAGGGCGGGGAGGCCCCGGACGAGCCGGACCCCGAGGCCGCGCCGAGCGCCCCTCAGGACTGACGCACAAGCCACCAGAGGGCCGCGGCCGCGCCCACCCACGCCGCCAGGCCCACCGAGCCGGGGCGCAGCCAGGTGGCGGCCAGGGCCAGGCCCCCACTGCCCACGGCGAAGACGAGCAGCGGATGGGCCGCGCGGCCGCTGGACCAGGCCCGGCCCCGTGCCCGGCGGATGGCCTGCTGGCAATCCGGGCAGATGCGCTGGCCCGGCCTGGCGACGAACAGGTGGTGGCAGCGCTGGCAACTGGCGAGACGATGCACCTCGGCCATGGCCATCCCCCCCTGGCTCAACCGCGGGCGACAGGTGTCGGCTTGTTGTTGCTATCCGACCAGGGCTGCTCCAGGGCGGCGCGGTGCTGGCTCCAGACCCGCCGGCACTGCTCCAGCTCCTCCGTCGCCAGCGCCGGCAGCTCGCCGGCCGCGGCGAACTCGCGGAGGTTCTCCGGACTCGTGATGTTCGGCAGCACGCTCGCCACCGCGGGGTTGGCCAGGCAGAGCAGGATGGCCGCCTGACCCAGCGTGCGTCCCCGATCCCCAAGGGGCAGGGCGTCCCGCACCGCCAGGCCCGCCTGCATCCACGGCCGCGGCCGGTGGCTCCGGTGGTCGGAGCGCTCGAAGTGGCGCTCGGGATCGTAGGAGCCATCGAGGATCCCGGAGGCGTGTGGCACGCGGGCCGCGGCGGCGATGCCGCGCTCCTGACAGGCGGCCAGGATCTCCTCGGCCGGGTCGCGCTCGATGGCGTTGTAGATCACCTGCACCATGTCGGCGCGGCCGTCCCGCACGGCGCGCAGGCCCTCCTCGCGCCAGCCGATGTCTGGCCCCAGGGCCAGGCCGGTGGCGCGGATCTTGCCCTCCTGGCGAAGGCGCCCGAGTTCCTGCCAGAGCTCGTCGCTCGTGATGGCCTCCAGGCGTGGATTGTGGAGTTGGTAGAGGTCCAGGTAGTCGGTCCGCAGGCGGCGCAGGCTGCCCTCCACGGCCCGGCGCAGGTGCTGGGCCGACCAGTCCTGGGGCAGCTCGCCGTGGCCCGTCCGTGGACCGGGGTGGCCGTAGATGTCGTAGCCGAACTTGCTGGCGATGATCACCTCGGCCCGCCGGTCGCCGAAGACCTCGGCGAGGAGCGTCTCGCCCTCCCCCTGACCGTAGACATCCGCGGTGTCATAGAAGTTGATGCCCAGATCCAGGGCTTCAGCCAGAAGCCGCCGCGCCAACTGGCGGTCGCGCACTCCCCACCAGGTGGTCGCCACCGACCAGACCCCGAAGCCCACCTCGGACACCTCAAGATCGGTGCCGGGAAACGACCGATAGCGCACGGGGCACCTCCCTGAGGCGGGCGGGGAGCAGACCAGGGGCCCGCCGCCATGCTCGAGGGCATTGTATCACTGCGCGGGCGGGGCTCGGCCCGCGGTCGCCCACGGCCCTCGCCGCCGTGACTGCTTCAGCTGAGCTCGAGGGTGAGCTCACCAAGCCCGATCTGGGAGTGCCAGATCGCGGAGCCCTCGGGCGCGTTGCTCGTACATCCCGCATAGAGGGCCCGGTAGCTGCCCCGGCCCAGGGTCTCGAGCCGGCCCGTGCCATCCTCGGTGGAGAGGCCGAGGAAGTAGATGTTGCGGTTCCACTGCTCGTTGTGGGTGGTGGCGAGCGCGGGGGCCAGCGGGGACGTGGCGCCGAAAGGGGGCGCGGACTGCCCGAAGGCCCAGGAGAGGCCGTCCCGCGAGCACTGCAGCACCGGTTGGGTGCGTCCCGTGGCCTCGGCGGCGAAGGTGATGCGCAGATACAGGCGCCCCCCGGGAGCGTCGGCATAGGCGGAGCCGTTGCCGATCTGGGACAGGCCCGGCGCCTGTTCGCGCTGGGCCCAGTCGAAGGTCGTCGGGTCCGCGGAGCGCAGGCGCACGTACCCTCGCGGGGCGCCGTTCGTGAAATAGAACACATACAGCCACCAGGGCCGGTGGTCTGGATCGTCCGCCACGTACAGCACCTCCTCGTCCCCGAGCTTGGTGGCGCTGGGGTTGTCGATGCGCACCACGACGCCCCGGTCGGTCTTCCGCTGCCAGTGGCGGCCATCCCGAGAGGTGGAGA
Source organism: Bacillota bacterium (assembly GCA_021827805.1). Lineage (GTDB taxonomy): Bacteria > Bacillota > Sulfobacillia > RBS10-35 > JAJYVN01 > JAJZWQ01. The sequence goes on from JAKAUG010000008.1 coordinate 3,211, forward strand.
TCCCGATCCGGTCCGCCGCCGTCATGGCGATCTCGCCGGTGTCCACGCGCTGGCCGCGATTGATCTCCGCCTGCCAGAACATGTGGTAGGTCCCGCCGACCCGCACGACCTGCGGCTGCAGGTAGTTGTTCGCCCACCAGCCTGCCTGGCCCAGCTCCTTACCCTGATACATCTCCGGTGCGTCCAGGCGCCGGAACCAGCGCACCCCGTCCGGGGAGCTGGCCGAGAGGACGTGATCCCCGTCCCAACCCGGGATGGGCCTTCCCGCGGTGTTCACGGTCAGCCAGCGCCCGCCGTACCAGAGGCGGTAGCCGCTGCCCTGCCGCATCAGCGAGACCGAATAGTTGTACGCCGGCGGGGCGGCCGGTGCCTGGACCATCAGGATGCCGCTCGCGCCGTCGTGGAGGCCGATGCCGGGGCTGACCGCCCCGAGGCGCCCGGCCAGGGCCAGACCCCCTCCGGAGCCCACGGCAGAGGTGGCCCAGAGGTGCGTCCGCGCCGGCGTGGACATCTCGTCCGCGCGAGGCCCCCAGGTGCCATCCCCACGGCCGAGCCGGAACTCGAAGCCCTGGGGGAAGCCCGCCCCCCCATACAGGGCCAGATCCGTGCGGTGGTTCTGGCTGAAGGCCGCGGCGAGCAGTTGCCCACTGCCGTCGGCGCCCGGCCAGACGGAGCGCACGCGCCTGGCGAAACCTCCGCGCCCGTCCCCGAAGAGCACCGTCAGCGCATCCGGGCCCTCGGCACCGTAGGCGCAGAGGTCCGCGCGCCCATCGCCGTCGACGTCCCCCGCCACGAGTTGCCCTTGGTGCAGGCCAAGGCGCGCGACCGGTCCCGCACCAAAGCCCCCCTGGCCGTCCCCCCAGAAGAGGCGCAGCGTTCCCGCCCCACGGTCCCAGAGGGCGAGATCGGCGCGACCAAGCCCGCGGAAGTCCCCGGCGACCAGTGTTCCCGGTCCAAGCTCGACGGTGTGGGCGGGACCGAGCCCCTGGCCATCCTGGTGGTACCAGAGAAGCTGGCCGCCTGTCGGCGCAAAGACCAGGATGTCGTCCGTCCCCTGGCCGCCGATGTCGGCGGCCAAGAGCTGCGCGCCGTGCGGCACCTGGAGCGCCGCGCTCCAGGCCGGCGTCCAGGCCCAGCCGTAGTTGGCCCAGGTGCGTTCGACGGCCGCGGCGTAGCCGAAAAAGCGGCTGGTGCAACGCAGATGGACCTCGGGTGTGCCCTGGACCCGGAAGGTGGCCTGGCTGATCAGGGTCGGCCGCTCCTCGAGCGCCTCCCAGCGCGCGGCCAGGACCGGGCGCGCCGGGCCGCAGGCCGCAAGCCCGCCCAGGCTGAGCGCCGCCGTTCCAGCGGCCGCCCGCGCGAGCAGCGTGCGCCGGCGCATCGCGCCGCTGCCCTGTCCACCCCCGGCGTGCTCCATGCCAGGCCACCTTCCCTTCCTGGTCGGCGGGGCCGTGGCCGCCGCGCGCTCCGACCCGCCCGCATCAGGCGCGCGCGGCTTCTCCGCGGCGCCCAGGCGAGATCCCCGGCCCCTGGCGGCCGAGGGGCGACCTGGTCACGGCACGAACGCGCGGTATGTCCGCGAGACGGCGCCAACCCTGCCATGGCGAGCGAGCGGCGGGCGGCCCACCGTGCCCGCCCGGGCTGGCTGACCAACTGCCGCGCGCGCCCCCACCGCGGT
>JAKAUG010000495.1 GCA_021827805.1 Bacillota bacterium
GCCTCGTGGCCGTCCGCCGCCAGGCGCCCCCCCAGGTCCCAGCAGAGGCGGACCAGGGCGTGCCTGGTCTCCACCGGATCCCGCAGATCCCGGGCGAAGGTCTCGTCCACGCTGAGCGATTTCGGTGGTCCGGGGGGCACAACGCGGCTCCGGTCCAGCCCGCGGGCGACATCCCGGATCTCGCGGCCGCGGGTCCCGAGCCAGTGGGCCACCGCCTCGTCCCCAGCCGCGGCGAGATCCCCACAGCTGCGGATCCCGTAACGCCCGAGCAACTCCGCCGTGGCCCTCCCGACCCCGGGCAGCACGCCCACGGGTTGCCGGCTCAGCACGGCCGGGGCGTCCTCCGGGGCCAGGAGCGCGACGCGTCCCGGTTTGGCGAGGATCTCGCAGGCCAGCTTGGCCAGGGCGCGACCGCTTGAGGCGCCGACGCTGCAGGACAACCCCAGCTCGTCGCGCACCCGTTGCCGCAGGTCCCGGCAGAAGGCATCGGTGTCCGGGTGGTGGCGCTCCTGGCCACGCAGGTCCAGGTAGACCTCATCCAGGCCCACGGGCTCGCAGACCGCGACATCACGCGTGGCCACGTCGCGGAAGCGGCGGGACATCTCCATGTAGTAGGGCATGTCCACGGGCAGGAACAGCGCCTGGGGACAGCGGCGCACGGCCTCGGCGGAACTCATCGCCGAGCGCACGCCAAAGGCCCGGGCCTCGTAGCTGCAGGTGGCGACCACACCACGCTGCTCGGGCCGGCCGCCGATGATGACCGCCCTGCCCCTGAGCTCGGGCTTCCGCAGCAACTCAAAACCCAAGAAAGCGGCATCCAGGTCGCAGAGCACGACCGGGAGGAACAGGGACACCGCCCCCTTCCGCCGTCGAAGTTGGCGGGGTCAAGGGGAGATCCCTTTGCCCCCTTTGTGCGGGGACATGCGGTGGCGCGTGCTGGACGGGCGCCAACCGCTCCCGAGCCGTTCAGGACACCTCGAAGTCCGGCACGTCGTAGTGCCCCTCCCGTGCCGCCCGCTGCAGCCTCGCGCGCAGGCGGGCTTCGGTGCTGATCAGCCGCGGGCGTTGGCGCTCCTCAGACCAGCGGGCCGTCAGGTGGGCCAGTTCGTCGGGAGCAAACGCGTGCTCCAGGGCCCGCAGGCACATCTGCCAGGCGTCCGTCGGTTCCGATGTGGTTTCCGGCCCTTCCAGGGCCTCGAGCGCTGCCCGGTCCTCCTGGTACCGCCCCTGGTGCCGCCAGGCTCTCAGGAGGTCCACCACCGGAACCGGACGCTCGCGTGTCTCGGCCGCCAACTCCGCAAATGTCGCCACCGGCGCTCGCCTCCGCCCCAGAGGCTGCGACCCGGGCGGCCGGCCTATGCAGAGCGGCGCCCGCCCGGAGTCGCATGGTGCCAACAGCCGACGGTCTTGACGCGCGGCCCGGCGCCAGCCCCCGGCTTCAACCGTGGCGTGCGCCGCGCCCATGCCGTCGGTTGTGCCGCGGCCCCGCATTCGGCAGTGGACAAGGGCGGCCTACGTGCGTGCGGTCGGCGGCGCGGCCCAACGGCAACGGGCCGAAGCGACGGCGGGTGGATGTCCGCCAGGGCACGCGGAGGGCCTGCCCGCCGAGACGCACAGGTGCCTGGCGGAGGGGCGCAGGGCGGTCCAGGGCACGTTCGCGACCCTGGTCCTGGCACGGGGCGATGTGTTCCAGGCGCGTGCCGGCGGCAGGGTGGTCGCGTGGCCCTCACACACCACGGCGCTCTCTATCGCTGGGCTGGCGCGCGCCCCGGGGTGAGCGCTCAGCGCGACCTCCACAGCTCGCACCTGGCGCGGTTCGTGTGCGCGGCGGAGGACGACAGACAGCGGATCAACGCGGGCCGGGCCGCGCTGGACCGGCCGGGTGCAGCACCGCTCCCGCGTGCGGCATGTGAGCCGGGCAGGCGGAACAACGAATCCACACGGGGGCCGGTTCCCCGGCCGCGCGCCGCCAGGGGACGGAGCGGGTCGCACGGAACAGAGTGTGGCGTCAAGGCTGGGGCCGGGGAGGTTGTGGCCGCGGCAGGCGGACCCGCCGTCCGCGAGAGCCCCGGAGAGGCCGCGGTGTGCACACCCAGGCTCCCCCAGCTTTCGCCGGGAGGTTCTGGGTTGGGCGCCGAGCAGCCATGATCAGGCAGGTGGCCACCGGTCCGCGAAGGTCCACGATGGGAGATGGCACCATGCGCGCATACGCAGCCCTGCCCAGAAGCACGCCCGCGGCGCAGGGCGTCGCCGCGGGGGGGATTGCCGCCTTCCTGGACGCCCTCGCGGCCCGGGCCCTGGAGGTCCACAGCTTCATGCTGTTGCGGCATGGCCAGGTCGTCGCGGAGGGCTGGTGGCAACCATACGCCGCAGGGCTGCGCCACGAGCTGTACTCGCTCAGCAAGAGCTTCACCTCCACGGCGGTGGGCGCGGCGATCCATGAGGGCCGACTGACCCTGGACGACACCGTGGTCTCGTTCTTTCCGGAAGAACGGCCGGCCACGATCAGCGCGAACCTCGCCGCCATGTGCGTCCGCCATCTCCTGACGATGGGCACCGGCCACGCGGAGGACACCTCCGCCCGCATGCACGAGGGCAGGGGGGACTGGGTGCGCGACTTCTTCGACTGCGAGGTGGCCCACGCCCCGGGGTCGACCTTCCTCTACAACAGCGGGGCCACATACATGCTCTCCGCGATCGTGCAGCGGGTAACCGGCCAGACCCTGGTCGAGTACCTCACACCGCGCCTCTTCGAGCCCCTGGGCATCGAGGGGCCGCCATGGGCCTGCTCCCCACAGGGGATCAACGTCGGCGGCTGGGGCCTCTCCGTGACGACGGAGGACATCGCGCGCTTTGGGCTGCTGTACCTGCGGGGCGGCAGGTGGGGGGACCGGCAGCTGGTGCCCTCGGCCTGGGTCCGCGACGCGACCTCCAAGCACATCAGCAACGGCGACGGCGGCGCGAGCGACTGGCAGCAGGGGTACGGCTACCAGTTCTGGCGCTGCCGCCATGGCAGCTACCGCGGCGACGGCGCATACGGCCAGTTCTGCATCGTCATGCCCGAGCAGGACGCCGTGCTCGCGATGACCGGGGGTACCGACAACCTGCAGGGCGTCCTCGACCAGGTCTGGGAGCACATCCTCCCAGCCCTCGAGGGTGCGGACGCCTCCGACCAGTCCGCGCTGGACCGGCGCCTCGGCCAGCTCTCCCTCGCGGTGACCGCCGGGACCGGCCGCCCAGGCACTCTCGCCCGCGCCGGGCACTTCACCCTGCAACCGAACGCGGCGCGCATCGAGAAGCTGGCGCTCGAGTTTGACGACCAGGTGTGCCGCGTCGTGTTGATGGAGGCAGGCCAGGAGCGTACGATCACCTGCGGCTTCGGGGAGTGGCTGCCCGGCCAGGCCCTCGGGCCTCGGGGGCGGGATCCGCTGCCCTGTGCCGGCCACGCCGCCTGGTCCGGGGACGGTGCTCTGTTACTGCAGTGGTCCTGGGTCACCACGCCCTTCGGGGCCACGTTGCGGGTGAGCCCCTCGGGCGATGGGGTCACCCTGCACTACCGCTCCAACGTGGGCCAGCATGCGCGCGGCATCGTCCTGCAGGGCGCGTAGGCGGGGCGCCGTACCCCTGGGAGGAGGCCGCTTGGGAGGCGATGTGGCTGTTGGACGCGTTGAAAAAGGCGTGGCCGGGATTCCATGCGGAGACGCCCGGGGAATCACCCCAGCCAGCCGACCACGAGGACGGCTCGGTACCGTGACGCTGGCGGTGATCACCTCGGTCAAAGTGAGGCAGCCGCAGCAGCGGCGCCTGCCCGAGGGCTTTCCCGAGGCCGAGCGCATGGGTGTCTACCAGACGGCCATCGGCAAGGCGCCATGCCCCCATCCGGTGCGCGTCCACCGCCTCCATCTGGAGGGTGACGCCCAGGCAGACCTCAGCAACCACGGCGGGCCGGACAAGGCCGTGCACGCCCACTTCGCTCAGCACCTGGCGTGGTGGGCATCCATGCGCGGACGTCCGCTGGTTCCCGGCGAAATCGGCGAGAACCTGACCCTGGCCGCTCCGCCGGGGGACCCGGACCCCGATGAACACACATTCTGCATCGGGGACGTTGTGCGCGCGGGTTCCGCGGTTCTGCAGGTCACCCAGCCCCGGATCCCCTGCTACAAACAGGCGGGCCAGCTGGGCCTCGCCGACGCCGTGCGGCAGGTCGCGGAGAGCGGACGCTGTGGGCTCTACCTGCGCGTGTTGCGGGAGGGGGTGCTGCAGGCTGGCGACACGTTGGAACTGGTGGAACGCCCAAGCCCTGTCGTGACCGTCGCCGAGGCGCACCGTTTCGTCCACCACGCGCGCGGCGACCCGGACCTGCGCGCGCGCCTTGCGGCCTGCGCCGGGCTCGGGGTCGACATACGTCGGCGCCTGGAACAGTCAGGACCCCACGGCGGGGGAACGCGCGGCCCAGCCCGCGGCTGAAGCCGGGGGTATCAGACGGCCGCGCGGGGACTTGATGAGGGTTTGCGGCATCAGGTCGCCCCAGACCACGATGTTGTCCTTCCACCGCAAACCGCTACCGGGGCCCGTGCCTTCGACCGAGTGCATCCGCCCCTTGCCCTGGAAGCGCGGACGGCCATGGCTGCCCAGCAGGTATTCGTTCACGGCGCGGTAGGCACGGGAGGCGAGGGCCGGCACCTCGTGCGCACCCAGGTGCTCACCAATCCACGTCCTGACCGCCCCTCGGCCTGTGGCGTCCACACCGCGCAGCCGGATGCCGTACCACCGCGGTGCCGCGTCGGAGAACTCGTGCTGGTCCCGCGCCGCTCGGAAGTGGGCATCTCGCGCCTCCCGCCGCTGCCGCGGCGTCGCCTGCGCCTTGGCGAACCACACCG
>JAKAUG010000321.1 GCA_021827805.1 Bacillota bacterium
GGATGCGCTCGCGGGTGACGCCGAAGACGCGGCCGACCTCCTCCAGGGTCCGCGCGCGGCCGTCCTCCAGGCCGTAGCGCAGGCGGAGGACCTCCTCCTCGCGGTCGGTCAGCGTGCCCAGGACACCCTCCAGGTGCTCCTTGAGCATGCGCATCGAGGCCGCCTCCGCCGGGGCCTGGGTCTCCTCGTCGGGGATGAAGTCCCCGAGGTGGCTGTCCTCCTCCTCCCCGATGGGGGTCTCGAGGCTGACCGGCTCCTGGGCGATCTTCTGGATCTCCCGCACCCGGTCCTCATCGATACCCATCTCCGCGGCGATCTCCGAGGATTCCGGCTGCCGCCCCAGGTCCTGCAGCAGTTGCCGCTCCACGCGCATGAGTTTGTTGATCGTCTCCACCATGTGCACGGGGATGCGGATCGTGCGGGCCTGGTCGGCGATGGCGCGCGTGATCGCCTGGCGGATCCACCACGTGGCATAGGTGCTGAACTTGTACCCCTTGCGGTAGTCGAACTTCTCGACCGCCTTCAGCAGGCCGAGGTTCCCCTCCTGGATGAGGTCCAGCAGGTGCATCCCGCGCCCCACGTAGCGCTTGGCGATGCTGACCACCAGGCGGAGGTTGGCCTCGGTGAGATCGCGCTTTGCCCCCTCGTCGCCCGCCTCGATGCGCTTGGCGAGGCTGACCTCCTCGGGCCAGGAGAGCAGGGGCACGCGGCCGATTTCCTTGAGATACATCCGCACCGGGTCGTCGATCGCCACGTCGCTGACCGAGAAGTCCGCATCCTCCGTCGCGGGCGGTTCGCGCAGGGCGGCGCGCACCGGGTCCGAGACGCGTTCCCCCTCCTCACCCGCCGGGAGGCGGTCGCCATCCTCGTCCCCGGACTCCAGCTCCCCCTCGCCATCCTCACCGAAGCTGGTCTCGTCCTGGCCCACCACCTCCACGCCCTGATCGCCCAGGTGCTTATAGATGGTGTCGATCTGCTCCGGAGTGAGCGCCACCGCCTCAAGAGCATCCATGATCTCGGCATAGCTCACCCGCCCGCGCTTGCGTGCGCGGTCGAGCAGATCGCGAACCTCCGGGATCTTGGTCACTTCGCCGTCGTTAAACATGCCAGCCACCCCGGGCGGAGCGAGCCAGCTCCGCCGTCAATTCCGTCAGCCGCCGGGTCAGTTGCACCAAACCGGGAGATCCCATCCCTTCCCCCGCGGCCATCCGCCGCCGCTGCTCCGCCCTCAACTCCTCCACCTCGCGCAGCAGGCGGGACCGGCGCACCGTCTCCAGGCAGCTCGCCAACACCCCCTGCGAGACATCCGGCTCACCGCGGGCCATGAGACGGGCGAGTTCGGCGCGCTCGACCTGATCCCCGACCGCATCCAGGAGCGCCAGTCCAGGAGCGGTCGCGCCCGATGCCGATGGATCCTCCCTCGCCCTCTCGAACAATTTCGCCGCCAGCGCCTGATGCGCCGCAGCGGAGAAATCGTGTATACTTGCGACGGACGCTACCCACCGCAACCAGGCGCTCGAATGCAGGCACGCCGCCAGCACCGTCTCTTCCGCGGCTTCGGCCCCGGAAGGAGGACGATTCGCGGGACGTGCTGGTATTGCGCTAGCGTTCCAAGCTTTTCTATTCCTATGCTCGGTTCCCTTGTCGCTCAGCACGTCCACAGCCCGCTGGAGCTCACGCGGATCCACCATCAGTTCCCGAGCCACCCATTCGGTATATTCCGACCTTGTCCCTGCGGAAGCGCGCGCCAGGAACGGAACAATCCGTTGGGCCAGACGCCAGCGCTGCTCCGGCAGGCCCAGCCCGTCGACGGCCACGGCCCGGCGCACCAGATGGCGGATCAGGGGCACGGAGGAATCCAGCACCGCGGCGAATGCGGCAGGACCGGCATGACGCAACAGATCGTCCGGGTCCTGCCCGGTAGGAATCTCCGCCACCCTCAGCTCGGCCCCGGCTTCCTGCAGAATGCCAAGCCCACGCTCGGTGGCTGCATCGCCCGCGCGATCGGCATCATACGCCAGAATCACGGATTCCGCAGCCCGTGCCAGCATTCCTGCCTGTTCGTCCGAAAGCGCGGTACCCAGAGTCGCCACAACCTCGGAGAAGCCAAGTTGGTGGCAGCTCAGGGCGTCCATGTATCCCTCCACGACCACCACGCGCTTCCGCCGCATGATGGCGGGCCTGGCCAGATGCGCGCCGTAGAGCACCCGGCGCTTGCGGAACAGGGGCGTCTCCGGCGAATTCAGGTACTTGGGCTGCTCCGCGGGGTCCAGGGCGCGCCCGCCAAAGCCGATCACCCGGCCCTGCTCGTCCCAGATGGGGAACATGAGGCGGCGACGGAACCGGTCGCGGGCACCTGGGCGCTCGCTGCGGGAGAAGCGCAGACCGGCCGTCAGCAGGAGCTCGGGCTGGAACCGGTTGCCCAGGGCCTGTCCCAGGCCGTCCCGGTCCTCTGGGGCGTAGCCCAGACCGAAGCGGCTGGCCGTCGGGCCGTCCACCCCCCGCTGGCGGAGATAGGCGATGGCCTCGGCGCCGGCCGGACCGAGCAGCATGTCCTGAAAGTGCGCCGCCGCCGCCGCGCAGGCGGCATAGAGCTCCTGGCGCTCGGCCTGCTGCCGGCGCTCCTCGGCACTCAGGGGGCGCGCGTCCGGCACCGCGAGCCCAACCCGCTCGGCCAGCTGGGTCACGGCCTCCACGAAACCGCAGAGCTGCGTGCGCCGCACGAACTCCACCGCGTCCCCGCCCGCGTGGCAGCCATGGCAGTGGTAGACGCCCCGCTCGCGGGAGACGGAGAAGGATGGCGTCTTCTCCTGGTGGAAGGGGCACAGCCCCACGAACTCCCGGCCGGCCGGCCGCAGCGCCACCCGCTCGGCGATGAGTTCCACAATGTCCACGCGCTGGCGCAGCTCCGCCATGAAGCTCGGAGGAAAGCGCACATTCGTCGGCGGCGTCCCATCGCTGACCAACTTCAGGCCCGGTCAACGGGTGCGCGCACCGGCCCCTGGGCCGCCGCGCACCCGCCGGACCGGGCTCCGCCCCTTTCCGGGTTCGTCTTCTTGCACCGGACGAAGGGCCCACCCGCGGGGTGGACCGGGCTCGGACCGTGGCTCCGCGGGCTCCCGCGCGAGCCGCGCACCTTCAGGGAGGACCGGGCCAACGACAGATGCGGCGGCCCGGGTGCGGGCCTGGATCTGGGGCTCCTAGCCGCCCAGCCGCCCCAGATCCGCCACCGGGCGCGGCACCGCCGCCACGCCGGCCAGCAGGGCCAGTCGGTTGGCCCGCACAGCGGGATCGGGGTCCATGGCCAGCACCGCCGTGAGCAGCGCGTCCACGGGCCTGCGCAGCGTGGCCGTGGCGGCGAGGACGGCCGCGTAGTCCCTGGTCCGCATGGCGGCATCCGCCGCCAGCCGCGCATCCCTGAGGGCCTCCCAGAGTGCTCCTTCCTCGGGGACGCGGAAGAGCGCGGGGAGGATCTGCTCCGCGGCCGTGCCCTGGCGCGCCAGGTTGCCGGCCCGCCGGAACGCCACCAGGGTGTCCGCCCAACCCGCCTCGGCCGTCGCCGCCGCCAGCGCCCGACAGCGTACCACGGAATCGCCCACGCCGTCGGCTCCGGACGCCAGCACGGCCTCCACCACGTCGTGCGCGAACCCGAGTTCCAGGAGTCGGCCGCGCAGGCGGGTGGCCAGGAATTCATGCAGGGCCGGAGACTCGGCGGCGGACGCATGCTCCGCGAGGGCCCAGGCGACCAGGCTTCCCAGGCCCAGATCCCAGCCCCGCTCCTCCAGGATGCGGATGACGGCCGCGGCCGCACGGCGCAGCCCGAGGGGGTCAGCGCTGCCCGACGGTTGCCGGCCGGCCAGGAAGTGTCCAGCCAGGGTGTCCAGGCGGTCGGCCACCCCCAGCACGCTGCCCTCCAGGCTCCTGGGCAGTTGGTCGGCGGCGGTGCGAGGCAGGACGTGCTCGGCGATCGCCCGGCAGACCGCTTCCGGCTCCCCATCCCTGGCCGCGTAGGCGGCGCCCATGGTACCCTCCAGCTCGGGCAGCTCGTAGACCACGTGCGTCAGGCGGTCGGCCTTGCAGAGCAGCGCCGCACGCTCCACCACGGCCAGGTCCGCGCCGACCTCGCGCCCGAGGCGCCCGGCCAGGGCCTGCACCCTCCGGGTCTTGTCCAGCAGCGACCCCAGCCCCTCGGCAAAGCGAATGGCCTCCAGTTGGGGTACCCGCTCGCCCAGCGGGCGCCGGCAGTCCTCCTCGAAGAAGAAGCGCGCATCGGCGAAGCGGGCCGCCAGCACCTTCTCGTTGCCGGCGCGCACTCCCTCCAGGTTGTGGGTACCCCCGTTGCGCACCGCGAGGAAGAAGGGCAGAAGGCGGCCCGCGGGGTCCTGGACCGGGAAGTAGCGCTGGTGATGGCGCATGACCGTCACAAGCACCGCGGCGGGGACCTCCAGGGCCGCGGGGTCGAAGCGCCCGCTGAAGGGCGTGGGCCATTCGTTGATATGGGTCAGCTCGTCCAGGAGGTCTGGGTCGGGATGCACGACCCCGCCCACCGCGGCCGCCTCGGCCTCGAGGCCCTGGGCGATGCGCGCTTGGCGCTCCGCCACGTCCACGAGCACGAACCCCGAGCGCAGCACCGGCACGTACTCCTCGGCGCGCTCAATCTCCAGGGGCGCCGGGTGCAGTGTGCGGTGCCCCCACGTCTGGCGGCCGGAGTGGACACCCTCGAGGGCAAATGGGATCAACCGCTCGCCGAACAGCGCCACCAGCCAGCGCACGGGGCGGGCGAAGCGCAGATCGCCACTCCCCCAGCGCATGGCGCGCGGGAACTCAAGTCCCGTGATCAGGCCTGGCAGGCGTTCCGCCAGGAG
>JAKAUG010000292.1 GCA_021827805.1 Bacillota bacterium
CAACGATCTGCACAACGGCGGGCGGCGCGAGCTCCGCACCGCCGCCGGCGTGCGCCATGCGGTCCACTCCGGTGGGGGCGAGACCGCGGTTCTCGAACTGGGCGACGGGTGCGTCCTCCAGGACCAGCTGGCCGTGCGCACCACCGCTGGCCTGCGCTATGTGTCGCCTGGACGGCGTCTGGGTGAGGACAACAGCTTCGCCGCGGCGCAGTGGGATCGCCTGCTCCTTCCCGGTCGCGTTGGGCCCGTGCGCGCCGGTGAGTGGGTGCGCGTGACGGGCGGGATCCTCCGCCCGGGTTCGGTCCTGCCCCCGCCGCCCCGCGTGAGCCTTGGGGCGGACACCCTGAGCCTGGTCGCCGACGGGGTTGCGCTCGCGTTGGCCCTGCTGCCGCCGTATGGCGCCCACCTGGTGCCCCCGGGGGGCGAGACGGGGGACTCCCGGTGAGCGGGCAGGGGCCGGATGCCCGCCGCGCCGCCCACCCGGTGTTGCCTGGAGCCAGGTCGGGTTGGCCCCCGGGCCGGCGCCCGCGAGTCGATTCGTGGCGACGACGAAGCCTTCGAGCTTGACACCGCGCACCCGGCCCGGCTAGGGTGTGTCAAGTGCGGGTCCTTCACAGGGCGGGACGCTGATGACACGTGGCGCCGATCCCGAGCAGGTGCTGGCCAACCGGGCCCGCGTCGGCATCCTGTGGGATCTGTACGGGGCGCTGCTGACGGGCAGGCAGCGCGAGATCCTGGGGCTGTACTACGGCGAGGACCTGTCCCTCGCGGAGGTGGCCGAACGCACCGGGGTGAGCCGCCAGGCCGTGCATGACCTGCTGCGCCGCACGCTGGCGGGCCTGGAGGGCTACGAGGCCCGGCTCCGGCTCGCGGAGCGGACGGCACGGCGTCAGCGCCGGGGCCGCGCGCTGCGGCGCAGGCTGTTGGCCCTGGGGCCCGGGCTGCCGGCGGAGGGATCGGGATCCCTGGTCTCCCTGTTGGCGCTGCTGGACGGGCTCGTCGAGGATTGATGGCGCGGGCGGGGGGTGGGCGTCCTGTTCGAGAGTCTGTCGAGCCGGTTGGAGAGCGTTTGGCGGCGGCTGCGCGGCCGGGGCCGCCTGACGCCCCAGGACGTGGACGAGGTCCTGCGCGAGGTTCGCCTGGCGCTGCTGGAGGCGGACGTCCACTTCAAGGTCGCCAAGGACTTCATCGCCCGCGTCCGAGAGAAGGCCGTGGGGGACGAGGTGCTGGCGAGCCTCTCGCCCGCCCAGCAGGTCGTGAAGATCGTGCACGCCGAGCTCTGCGCCCTGATGGGCTCCACCAGCGCGCGGCTGGCCTCCGCCTCCCAGCCGCCCACGATCATCATGCTCTGCGGCCTGCAGGGAGCCGGCAAGACCACCTTCGCCGCCAAGCTGGCCGGCTGGCTTGGCCGGCAGGGCCGGCATCCGCTGCTTGTGGCGGCAGACCTGCAGCGCCCGGCGGCTGTGGAGCAGCTGGCCATCAACGCCCGCCAGGTGAACGTCCCCGTGGTGACGCCCGAGCCCGGCGATGGGCCCGCCGACGTGGCGGCGCGGGGGGTGGCGCGAGCCGCGGCGCTGCCGGCCGATGTGGTCATTGTGGACACCGCCGGCCGCTCGCAGGCCGACGCCGACCTCATGGCCGAGCTGCGGGCCATCCGGGACCGCATCCGTCCGCATGAGGTGCTGCTGGTCCTGGACGCCATGGCCGGTCAGGACGCGGTCAACGTGGCCCGGGGCTTCGCGGAGGGCGTCGGCGTGGACGGGGTGGCGCTCACGCGCCTGGACAGCGACGCTCGCGGCGGCGCGGCCCTCTCCGTGCGGGAGGTGATCGACCGCCCGATCAAGTTCGCCGGCACCGGGGAGCGCCTGGACGCCATCGAGCCCTTCCATCCCGAGCGCATGGCCTCCCGCATCCTCGGCATGGGCGACGTCCTGAGCCTCATCGAGCGGGCGGAACAGGCCTGGGATCACAGCCAGGCGGAGAAGCTCCAGGAGCGCGTGCAAAAGGATGGCTTGACGCTCGAGGACTTCCTGGAGCAGATGCAGGCCCTGCGTCGCATGGGACCGCTCGAACAGGTGCTGGGGATGATCCCTGGTCTGGGGCAGGCGATGCGTTCCTCCAAGGCGCAGGTCGACGAGCGCGAGTTGGGGCACATCGAGGCGATGATCCGCTCCATGACGGGGGAGGAGCGGCGGCGACCGGAGATCATCGACGCGAGCCGCCGGCGCCGGATCGCTGCCGGCTCTGGAACGCAGGTGGCCGATGTGAACCGGCTGCTGCGCCAGTTCGGGGAGATCCGCAAGCTCATGCGGGATGTGACCCAGGGGCGGCTGCCCCGGGGCATGCCCGGGCTGCCGGGCATGCCGGGGATGACCGGCCCACCCGTCGGCGGACGGCCGCCGACCCACCGCCGCGGCAAGCACCGCGGCCGCTAGGTGGGAACGTTTGCAGGGGGGGATCCAGCGTGGTCAAGATCCGGCTGCGACGCCAGGGTGCCAAGAAGCACGCCTATTACAGTCTCATCGTTGCCGACTCGCAGTCTCCGCGGAATGGGCGCTTTCTGGCCGAGATCGGCACCTACGACCCGAACCAGCAGCCCGCGGCCCTGCGGATTCAGACCGAGGAGGCCCTGCGCTGGCTGCGGAACGGGGCGCAGCCCTCGGAGACGGCGCGGGCACTCCTGAAGCGTGCCGGGGTCCTGCGGCTGTTGCGGGAGGCGCGCGCTGGCGGCGACGGGCAGTCCTAGCGGCCATCCGACCACGGCAAGGGGTGCGGGGTCATGCGGGAATTGGTGGAGTACCTGTGCCGGAGCCTGGTGGAGCACCCCGAACAGGTCACGGTGACCGAACTTGAGGAAGAGGCCGGGATCGTGCTCGAAATCCGGACGGCCAGCGAGGACGCGGGCCGGGTCATCGGGCGGCAGGGCCGCATCATCGCCGCCATCCGGACGCTGACCCGCGCGGCGGGCCAGCGCGAGGGCAAGCGGATCCTGGTCCGGCTCCCGGAATAGGGGGCGGGGAGATGGCTGGCCCGGGCGAGCCGGGGCCACCCGCTCGCGGCCCCTCCTCTGGGTGGGTCGTGCTCGGTGGCCTGGGGGCTCCGCACGGCCTGGACGGCAGTTGGCGCTTCGTGCCCGAGACGCACTTCCCCGAGCGGCTGCGCCCCGGGCGGCGGGTCGCCCTGCTCGGTCCAGATGGGACGGTGCGTTGGACCGCGTTGCGGGAGGTGCGCCAGCATGGCAGGCATCTCATGGTGGCCGTGGAGGGCATCGGGACGCGCGAGCAGGCCGAGCCCTTCACGGGCGGGCACCTGGCCGTCGACCGCGCCGACCTGCCGCCACTGCCTGCTGGCAGCTACTACCACCATCAGCTGGTGGGGCTGACTGTGGTGCGGGCGGACGATTCTGTCCTGGGGGTTGTGGTGCGGGTCCTGGAGACCGGGGCCAACGATGTGCTGGACGTGCGGCGGGTCGACGGACGGCAGGCCCTGATCCCCATGATTCGGGCGGCGGTGGCGCGGATCGAGCCGGCCAACGGCCTGATCCAGATCACCGACCTGCCGGGCCTGGTGGACGATTAGGGGAGGCGGGGCCACCGATGCGCTGGGACGTGCTCACGCTCTTCCCCGCCATGTTCGGCGGGCCCTTCGCCGAGGGCATGGTGCGCAAGGCGCTCTCGAGCGGGGCCGTTTCCCTGCACGTCCACGACCTGCGGCAGTGGGCCCCGGGCGCGCACCGCATCACCGACGACTACCCCTTCGGGGGCGGACCGGGCATGGTCCTCAAGCCGGAGCCCATCGTGGCGGCGGTGGAGGCCCTGCGGGCCGAGGGGGCCGGGGATCTGATCCTGTTCAGCGCGCAGGGCGAGCCCCTGACCCAGGCCCTGGCGCAGCAACTCGCCCTGCGTCCGGGGCTGCTGCTGCTCTGTGGGCGGTACGAGGGGGTGGACCAGAGGGTGATCGACCTCTTGGGTCCCCGCGAGGTGTGTTTGGGAGATTTCGTCCTGACGGGCGGGGAGCTCCCGGCCATGGTCCTGATCGACGCCGTGACGCGGCTGCTGCCGGGGGTGCTGGCCCCCGGAGCCGCGGAGGAGGACAGCTTCGCCACCGGGCTGCTGGAGGGTCCCCAATACACCAGGCCCCGCGAGTTCCGCGGCCTGGTGGTGCCCGAGGTGCTGCTCTCCGGGGACCATGCCCGCATCGCCGCCTGGCGGCGACGGCAGGCTCTGGTGCGGACGTTGCGGCGCCGGCCCGAACTGCTTGAGCGCGCGCCACTCACGCCCCAGGATCGGCGGATCCTGGCCGAAGTGGATGGGAGCGGCGGCGCGAAGAGCGGATGAGCCTTGCTCCTGTGCTATACTTCATCGGATTGTTCACGGGAGGCAGCGGACGGTATGGATCTGATTGCAGCCATCGGCAACGAGCAGCTGAAGGAGAGGCCGCGGTTTGATCCCGGCGACACGGTGCGCGTGCACGCTCGGATCAGCGAGGGCGGCCGGGAACGGGTCCAGGTCTTCGAAGGGACCGTGATCGCCCGCCAGGGAGGCGGGGTCACGGAAACCTTCACCGTGCGGCGCATCGCGTCGGGGGTCGGGGTGGAGCGCACCTTCCCCGTGCACTCGCCGCGTGTGGAGCGCATCGAGGTGGTCCGCCAGGGGCGGGTCCGCCGGGCCAAGCTCTACTACCTGCGGGGTCTGAGCGGCAAGTCCGCGCGCATCCGGGCCCGGCGCCGCGACGTCTAGAGACGTCTGGAGCGGACAGGGCTCTGGGGGACGGCCCGCGCGGCGCTTGCTGCGCGGGCCGTCCCCGCGGGTGGGGGGGTGATGGGCA
>JAKAUG010000432.1 GCA_021827805.1 Bacillota bacterium
ATGCTGCACCGACGCGATGCTTCCCGGGTCCAGATGCACCCGGGGGCCATAGCGCTCAAGCACCAGGTGGCCAACAGTCGCGCCGATGGCGTAGCCGACCACGTTGCCCAGCACGTCGCCGCCCGCGCCGTAGAGGACGACCGACCACAGGTGCAGTTGGCCGCGGGCCACCAACAGCGCCGTGGCCACAAACAGCGGTTCGAAGGGGACAAGTGGCAGCCCCGTGCCCTCGAACATGAGGATGCCGGCCAGCGCCCCATAGGCATAGACGGGAGGCAGGGTGCTGAGCCCGCGGCGGAGGTGGAGCACAAGGTCGACCACATGCGGGTGCAACACAGCGACCCTGCTCCTTCCTGCACGGATCGGGAGGCGGTGCACCCGCGCGAAGCCCTCCGCCCGGCGCCCCGTGGACGAAGCGGCGCTCCCGCGGGCATACGGCGGCACCGGCGCCGCGGCGCGCGGCGGGCCGCTGCCGCCGCCCCTAGCGGCGTGTGACGATGTTCACCAACCGGCCGGGAACCACCACGACTCGCCCTGGCGTGGCGCCCGCCAGGGCGGCGGCCACGCGCGGGCTGCCCAGAGCGGCGGCCTGTTGTTCGGCGGGCCCTGCCCCGGCGGGCACAGCCACCCGATCGCGGACACGGCCGTCCACCTGCACCACGAGCGTGAGCGCCTCCTCGGAGAGGAGCCCCTCGTCGATCGCGGGCCAGGGTGCCTCATGGACACTGCGCTCCCCGCCCAGCAGTTCCCAGCACTCCTCGGCGAGGTGCGGCGCCAGGGGGGCGAGCATGCGCGTGACGCATGAGGCGACCTCCCGCCACAGCTCCCGGTCCTCTCCCCCGGCGTCGCGGTACTGGGAGGCTTCGTTGACAAGGCTCATGAGCGCGGCGATGGCCGTATTGAACGAGAAGCGCTCCAGATCCTCGCCCACCGTGCGCACCGTCTGATGCAGACGGCGGCGCAGCGCGGTGCCCGCGGGGTCCGGCCCGCCCTGGGTCCCGGCGGCCCAGGAGACCAGACGCCACACGCGCTGCAAAAAGCGCACGGCGCCCTCCATCCCCTGGGGATTCCATGGACCGCCGGCCTCCCAGGGCCCGATGAACATCAGGTAGACCCGCACCGCGTCCGCGCCGTACCGCACGGTCAGGTCGTCGGGGTTCACCACGTTGCCGCGGGACTTGCTCATCTTCTCGCTGTTCTCACCGAGGATGACACCCTGATTGAACAGCCGGGGCATGGGCTCGTCCTGGTCGGTCAGGCCCATGTCGCGCATCGCCTTGGTGAAGAAGCGCGTGTACAGCAGGTGCATCGTGGCGTGTTCGACCCCACCGGTGTATACGTCCACGGGCAGCCAGGCCCGTGCCTGCGCCGGGTCGAACGGTCCCGCGGCGTAATGCGGAGATAGGTAACGGTACTGATACCAGGACGAATCGAAGAAGGTGTCCATGGTATCGGTCTCACGCGTCACCGGCCCATGGCAGTTGGGGCAGCGTGTGTGCAGGAAGCCCGCATGCAGGGTGAGGGGCGAACGGCCCGTCGGCACGAACTCCGCATCGGGGGGCAGCAGCACCGGCAACTCGCCCTCCGGCACTGGGAGCGTGCCGCAGTGAGGGCAGTACACCACGGGGATCGGGGTGCCCCAGTACCGCTGCCGGCTGATCAGCCAATCGCGCAGGCGGTAGTTGACCTGGCCGCGCCCCCGCCCGGTTCGCTCCATCTCGCGGGTCACCGCCAGACGCCCCTCTGCGGAGCCCAGGCCCGAGTACGGCCCCGAGTGGACCATGATGCCGTCGCCGGTGTACGGCTCCCGCGGCGTCCGGGGCTCGGAGCCATCCGCCGAGATCACCACGGGGATCGGCAGTCCGTGCCTGGTGGCGAAGTCGAAGTCGCGCTCGTCGTGCGCCGGCACCGCCATGATGGCCCCGGTGCCGTAGCTGGCCAGCACGTAGTCCCCGATCCAGATCGGTACTGGGGCTCCCGTCAGCGGGTGCACGGCGTGGGCACCGCAAAAGACGCCCGTCCGTTCCCTGTCGGCCGAGAGGCGGTCAATCTCGCTGCGGCGCGCCGCCTGCTCCTGGTAGGACGCCACCTCCTCGCGGCAGGCGGGAGTCGTGAGCGTCGTCACAAGCGGATGCTCGGGCGCCAGCACACAGAAGGAAACCCCATAGATGGTGTCCGCCCGCGTGGTGAAGACCTCGAAGGATAGGCCGGGGCGGTCCCGCACCTCGAAGGAGAACTGCAGGCCCTCGGAGCGGCCGATCCAGTTGCGCTGCATCGTGATGACGCGGTCCGGCCAATCCAGGTGGGAGAAGTCCAGCAGTTCCTCGGCGTAGCGGGTGATGGCCAGGAACCACTGCTCCAGGTCCCGCCTGACCACGGGCGTGTCACAGCGCTCACACAGCCGTTCGGGGCCGATCACCTGCTCCCGCGCGACCGTGGTGTTGCACTGCGGGCAGAAGTCGACCGGGGCGTGCTTGCGGTAGGCCAGACCCCGCTCCAGCAAGCGCAGAAAGAGCCACTGGTTCCAGCGGTAGTACTCAGGATCGCAGGTCACGACCTCGCGGGACCAGTCGAAGCTGGCGCCCATCGAGCGCAGCTGGCCGCGCATGCGCTGCATGTTGTCCATCGTCCAGCGCAGCGGGTGCACGCCGCGCCTGATCGCCGCGTTCTCCGCCGGCAGCCCGAAGGCGTCGAAGCCGATGGGGAAGATCACGTCGTCGCCCTGCATGCGCCGGTAGCGCGCATGGGCATCCGCCGGCACCATGGCATACCAGTGCCCGATGTGCAGATCCCCGGACGGATAGGGAAACATCGTCAGCGCATAGTGCTTGCGCCTGCCCGGCAGCGGCAGCCGGACCCCCGCCGCCGGCTCGGTCGCGGCCCAGCGCGCACGCCACTTGGCCTCCAGCGTCGGCGCGTCGTACCGCGCCGTGTCCTCCCGAGCCGGGGTACCACCGTGCACGGCGGCCCCGCCCTGCGTCTGCACCCGCCCGTCCCCCCGTGGATCCTGCTGCCGGAACGAAAAGGGCTCGCCCCCCTTAGGGGCGAGCCCAGAGCCCGCGGTACCACCCTGCTCGACGCGGCGGTCCGCAAAGATTGGTGGAGGTAAGCGGAGTCGAACCGCTGGCCTCGTGAATGCCATTCACGCGCTCTCCCAGCTGAGCTATACCCCCACGTGACGACCAGACCTCGTCGCTCACTTGAGCCCGCTAACGCCGGGCCGGCGGTCCTGGCTCCCCACCAGAACGGCTCACGGGCGAGTTCCCTGCCTTGCGCGTCCCGGGCTTGCACCCTCCCCGGATCGCTGCCGCGCGCGCCACAAGTATTGCTCCCGCTCATTGCCCCCGGGGACGGACCCCGAGGTAGGCATAGGATACGCATGGTGGCGCGTAGAGTCAAGACGGGCCGCGGTCGGCAGAGCGGGCTCTGGGCCGCCGAGGCGCGGCGATGAACCCGCGCGGGGCCGCGGGCTCGGTTCCGACCACCGGACGGCGTGCGCTCTGGGCTGGCAACATCTGCACAAACCGCTTTCTCGATCTTCGACCCCTCCGGCCGGCCACCAGGCTCCTGCCCTTTCGGCCTGGCATTCGCCCCTTGCGGGGCTCCAGGCAACGGGCTGACCCGCGCCGCGCGGCATGCCGCACACGCCGGAACTCCCACCCGAAGCGGAGAGCGGATGCCCGGCCCATGTCCGTTGCCAGGATCGGCCCGTGACAGCCCCCTCCCTCGAGGGAGCAGGGTTCCGCGGGAACCAACGGGAAACCGCGAGGGAGTACCGACCTTGGTCCACGGGCCAGGGCATCCCCCGGCGTTGGCCGTGGGGAGGATGTCAACGTGGGCTGGGCTCTGGAGGCAGGGGAGGCGGGGCGTTGAAGCTGCAGGAGGGTCTGGCGCGGGCCGACGGGCTGAACGTGCGGGTGGCGGGGCACCTGGTTCCCGTCCTGGAACTGCGACTGGGAGCCGACCACGCCGTGTACTTCGAACATCACACCATCTTGGCCAAGAGCCCGTCGGTGCAGATCGGGCTGATGCCCGTCCGCGGGGCGCTGCGGCGTATGCTGGCCGGCCTCCCCGTGCTGCTGACACGAGCCAGCGGTCCCGGCACGCTCTCCCTGTCCAGGGACGGCGTGGGCGAGATCGTGGCCCTGGAGCTCGCCGACCAAGAGGTGGATGTGCTGGAGCACCGCTTTCTGGCGGCCAGTGCGTCGCTGGAATACTCGGCACAGCGTGTACGGGGCATCAAGAACATCCTGGGCTCGGGCAGCGGGTTCTTCATGGACCGGTTCCGTGGCAGCGGGCTCCTCCTGCTGCATGGCTACGGCGATGTCTTGGAGACGGAGCTCGGCGAGGGCGAGGCCCTGGATTTGGACCCCTACGCCTGGCTCTACAAGGACACGAGCGTTCGGATGCAGACGCACCTGGTGAGCGTCACAACCGGCCTGCTCGGCGGCAGCGGCTTCGTGATGACCAGATTCACCGGGCCGGGCCGCCTTGCCTACCAGTCGCTCGACCCCCTGGTGAGCCTGCAACCGACGGGCGACTGAAGCCGAGATGGGAGCGGTGCCGATGCTGCCCAGCCTCCGGGTGGTCATGGCTCAGCTGCGCGTGGTCGGCGGCGACATCGCCGGCAATCTTGCGGGCGCGGCGCGGATGATCGCGGATGCCGCGACGCTTGGCGGACAGGTCGTGGTGCTGCCGGAATGCCTGGACGTGGGTTGGACCCATCCGGACACGCCCCGTCTGGCCAGCCCCATCCCCGGTCCCGTCACCCAGGCCCTTGGCGCCGCGGCGGACCGGGCCGGCATCTGGGTGGTG
>JAKAUG010000244.1 GCA_021827805.1 Bacillota bacterium
GCCGACGGCATTCTTCGAGCGCCATGCAGAAGTCAAGGGCGTAACCGAAGGAGATTTCGCCACGCTCTGCACGGGCGAACCCTCAGTGCGCACATGGCTGCGCGATGCGGTGGAGCATGTGTGCCGTGCCGTTCCGGACCTGGCGGGGCTGTTGACGATTACGGCCTCGGAAAACCTCACCCATTGCTGGTCGCACTACAGGGGCCACGAGTGCCCCCGATGCGGCGCGCTGGGCGGCGCCGAAGTGGTGGCGGATCTCAACCGCCTGGTGGCCGAAGGGATCCGCGCGGGAGGCGGCACGGCGCGGCTGCTCGCCTGGGACTGGGGCTGGCCAGATGAATGGGCGGAAGGGGCTATCGCGGGGTTGCCGCAAGGCTCGGCTCTGGTCAGCGTGAGTGAGTGGGGTATGCCGCTCCTGCGCGGCGGCGTCGCGACCGTGGTGGGCGAGTATTCGCTCTCAGCCGTGGGACCGGGCCCGCGCGCTCTGCGGCACTGGGGTCTGGCGCGGGCCCGTGGACTGGGCGCGATCGCCAAGATTCAGGCCGCGAACAGCTGGGAATTATCCGCCGTCCCGTATGTCCCCGCCGTGGCCAGCACGGCCGAACACGTCACTCGGCTGGGGGAAGTGGGTGTCGATGGCCTGATGCTGGGCTGGACCGTCGGCGGATACCCGTCGCCGAATCTGGAGGCGATGGCGGAAGTCGGACGGGCAGGCGCCCCCACAGTGACAGTGGATGAAGCGCTGCTGGCTGTGGCACACCGCAGGTTCGGGCAGGCGGCGGCTCCGCGGGTCGCCGCCGCCTGGCACCGATTCAGCGAGGCCTTCGCCGAGTTTCCCTTCCACAGCCAGACCGTGTACCACGCGCCCCTTCAGGTTGGACCTGCAAACCTTCTGTGGGAGCTCCCCACCGGTTTCCGGGCCACTATGGTTGGCATACCGTACGACGACCTCGACGGTTGGCGTTCCGTGTTTCCCCCGGAAGTCTTCGCCGACCAACTGGAGCGCGTGGCAGACGGCTTCGACGAAGGCACCGCGATCCTCCGTGCGGCGCTCGCCGCATCCGCGGCTGAGGGAGAGGTAGAAGCCCTATTGCGGGAGATCGACGTCGCCGACGCGTCCGCGATGCACTTCCGCAGCGTGGCCAACCAGACACGCTTTGTTCTGGCGAGAAATGCCCTGGCAGAGACCGCTTCGGCGGCCGAAACGGAGACTCTGATCCATTCGTTGGAACAGCTACTGCACCACGAGATCGATCTGGCCACTCGTCTATACACCATCCAGAGCCGGGACTCGCGAATCGGCTTCGAGGCAACCAACCAGTACTACTACATCCCCATCGATCTTGCGGAGAAGGTGCTAAACTGCCGTGACCTGCTCGAGCGGTGGTTGCCGGCGCAGCGGGCCGCCACCGGGCGGTGATGGTCCGCGCCTGCTGGCCCAGGGAGTCCGCGACATGCGGACTCCCTGGGCCAGCTTTGCCACCTTCCTGAGGGCCGCAAAATATCAAGCCGTGGCGTATCCGTCGCGGCTCGATGGTTGCTGCCGCCCACCCCGCGGGCTGCGGGCGCTCCCATGGGTCCCTCTTCTTGGCCGTTCTGGCGACACCCATTCCACCCCAACAAACGTCAACCGACGTGGCCGGCTACCGTTATGCCCTGCCGCCGCGAAGGGCCGCGTCGGATTGCTCCGACCCTATCCGAGATGCGGTGTTCCTCCATCGCCGCGGACCGGACCGCCAGCGCCCATCCCTCTCCATCCGCCAGCCGGGGTCCATGCCCTTCCCTCGATTCGCATCGCGAAGATCGTGATGAGCCCCAGCAGCTGGCGGGGGGTGCCGCCTTCAATGGCCCTCGAACCCCCCAGATTGTGCGTGCGACGCCGTCGACCGCGCAGGCTCTGGGCTTTCGGGAATCCGGCCTGGGCCAGTGCGGTGATCAGCGCCGCGCCCACTCTGCGGTCAGTGTCTCTTGGTGGCTGCACTGCTTTCGGATGGTGAGCGTGCGGGTGGAGTTGGGTGGGGTTCGGCAGAGGAGGAGCGCCCTCCAGGAGCGCTGACACTGCTATTCGGCTCGGATGAGCACGGCACGCACAAAGGCAAGCGCAGGCGCACGGTCGTACCCACGTGGACGGTACTGTCGATTGTCGCCTCGCCGTGATGTTGCAGCATTACCGACCGGACGATCGCCAGGCCCAAGCCGGTGCCCTGGCTTGGCTCCGTCGGGGACCACCCGGCGGGCCGGCATCGGTAGAACCGATCGAAGACATGAGGCAAGCATTCGGCGGGGATGCCTGGTCCCTGGTCGCTGATGGCGACCTCCACCACGGTGTGGTCATGGCGGGTAGCTATACGGATCACGGTGCCCAGAGGGCTGTACCGCACAGCGTTTTCCACGACGTTCCATACGGCGCTACCCAGGATCACGGTGTCGGCCAGCACGGGCAGTGGGACATCAGGCTTCACCCACTCCAACCGGTGATCAGCGGTCAGGCGCTCCACCATTGGACGCAAGTTCTCCAGCACGTCCATGATGTCGGTCCGAACTAGGGCCAGGCCATCCGGGCGCTCTGCGCGCGCCAATGACAGAAGGCCCGCGACCAGTGCGCTCAGGCGTCGGGCCTGGCGGTAGACAGCCCGGAGCCCTTCTCGCAAGGCCTCGGGATCGGTGCCGGCCTGACCCTGGAGGACCTCCAATGTGCCCGTGAGCGCGGTCAGAGGCGTGCGCAGTTCATGCGAAGCGTCGTCGAGAAACCGGCGCATCTGCTGGTGTGTGGATCGCTCGTCCTCGATCGCGGCTGCCAGTCTGTCCACCATGGCGTCGAAGGCGCGGAACAGGTGCGCCACCTCTTCTGGGGCGTCCGCCTGGCCAGCCCGTACATCGAGACTGCCCGCGGCGATCTGATCGGCCGTGGCCCGGATCGCCCGCAGTGGCCGCAGAACCTGACGGACCGCCCATGCACCGCTCAGGCCGCCGACCACCAACGCCGCGATCCCACCAACCAGGAGGAGCCGGAGCTCGTTGCCCAGCACCGCCAATACATCCTCGATGGGGGTGGCCACGAGCAGAGTCGCATGCTGTGGGATACCGGGCGTGGGCAGTGGAACACGCAGGGTTAAGTCTTTACCGATGATCACAGCACCGGGCGGTTGGGGCGGCTGTTTGGCGCCCGAGACCGGGGCTAACGGTGCATGGGATCCACGGGGGGGAGACAGGGGTGTGGGCCCCGTTGCCTGTGCCCAGACGGAGCCGGCCGGTCCGATCACCCAGGCCAGTGTACGGGGATCTGCAACAGCCCGCACCAAGGCCTTGGCCGCAGTGCCAGGTGCCGTGCCACCCAAGACCTCCGTTTGGTAGTCGGCCATCGGCTGGCGCACGGCCGCACTGAGGCGGGCGCTGGCGGCGGCCAGCAGGAAGTGGCGAAGCGCCACAAACTGGAACCCCGCCGAGCCGATGAGGAGCAGAGCCAGGATGAACAGCTGGCGAGCGGACAACTGCCAGGTCAGGGTACGGCGCATCGAGGTTACTCCCCCAGTCGGTAGCCGACGCCCCGCACAGTGGTGATCAGGCGGCGTCCCTGGTCCCCAAGCTTGTCTCGGAGGTAACGGACATACTGCTCCACGATGTTGTCATTGCCGTAGAAGTCATAGCCCCATACGCGGTCCAGCAGAACACGTTTGGAAAGCACCTGTCCCGGATGTCGCAATAGGCAACATAATAGATCAAACTCGCGCAGAGTGAGTTCCACCGGCATGTGATCCACGGTAACCTGGTGCCGTCCGATGTCTATACGGAATGGACCGTAACTTAGAACATCCGATTGCAGGTGTCCCAGGCGACGCAGGTGTGAGTGAAGGCGCGCCACCAGTTCCCTGAATTCGAACGGCTTAACCAGATAGTCGTCGGCGCCAAGGTTAAGGCCCTGCACACGATCGTCCACCGCGTCCCGCGCCGTAAGGAAGATGAGAAGCCGGCCGGGGTCTTCCTCTCGAAACGACCGGCCAAGGCTGAATCCGTCCTCACCGGGCATCAGCACGTCGAGGATTACGACCTGAGGGTGCCACTCCCGGGCGGCAACTCTCGCTTGTGCGGCGTCGGGCGCCTCCCGCACCTCAAAGCCTTCGTACCGTAGTCCCAGGCAAAGATAGTCCCTGATGGCCTGTTCGTCGTCCACCACCAGGATCCGGATGGACGGGACCTGTGATGCTGTCATGAATACGACGGGCGTCCAGACGCCGTCTCTCCCTCCCCGGCGCGGAATACGTCAGCCATGGCCCCGCGAGTCCGGCCCCATATTGGCAGGGCAGAGGTGCCTTCGGGCCCGGGTGGTAGGGTGTTCGCCGCGTGGCTCCCGATACAGTGTGCATCC
This sequence comes from Bacillota bacterium, assembly GCA_021827805.1. GTDB lineage: Bacteria > Bacillota > Sulfobacillia > RBS10-35 > JAJYVN01 > JAJZWQ01. Next base: position 4,367 of record JAKAUG010000244.1, read on the forward strand.
TCGTCCCATTGGTGCCAAGAGCGCATGTTGCCCGCGCTTGACCATGAGGGTAGGGCAGACGCCCACGCGCATCTCTGTGCGGGGGTTCCTCTCTCAGCCAACTCACAGGAAGTTGCCATGCCATTCTCAGACCCGATACCTATCCTGGTGCCAGGATCGGGCCGAAGCTGTGGCCGAGGCAGATCGGAAGGGAGTGCATGTCACATGCACGGAAGCAGGAAAGGGATCCGGAGGGTGCCTGCTGTGGCCTTAGGCGGTGGGTTGGTGCTTGCACTTGGTTTGGCAGGTACGGCGCTGGCGTCCAATGCGAAGGGACCGCCCTCGCCGCCGTTGGCGCAGGGAGAGATCTCGGCGATCTCGGGCGGCGTGTTGACCATCAAGGCACCAGGGGGCAAGACCGAGACGGTGGATACCACCGCGGCGACGGTGGTGCGCTCCGGG
>JAKAUG010000086.1 GCA_021827805.1 Bacillota bacterium
TGCTGTCGCCCGCGAGGCGCGGGTACTGGAGGTCGATCAGGCCGCGCTCGGCGGACCCGTGGGCGATGGCGGCGAGCATCTCCTGGAGGGGCGCTCGTCGCCGCGGGCGAAGCGGGGCACCTCGGTCTGCGGTCGCCAGAGCACGTCGGACCGGCGCAGGGGCTGCTTCTTCCCCTGGCCCGGCCCCTTGCCACCCTTGCGGTGCGGACGGTGGCAGCGGGAACGGCGCCGCATGTGCTGGGCCAGCCGCCGCGGGAAGTCGCGCAGGGTCGAGGCGTCGGGGGTGTCCCCGGGGCCGAAGCCGCTGAGGATGGCCAGCAGGTCGTCGCCCGCGAGCATCTCCGCCCAGAGCCGGGGACTGGTGATGCCCATCAGGGTCGCGAGCGGCCAGATGCGCAGCATGGCGGCGGGGTCGCGCGGCGGCCGCCCCGCGCCGCGATAGCCGCTGCAGACGATGTGGGCGACGCCACCGAGGTCGGCCGACCAGAGGATCAGGACCTGGCGCCGGTTGTGCCACAGCCGCTTGGCCATCGCTCGCCAGCCGCGGACTCGGGCCAGGAGATCCAGAATCTGTACCCGATGGACGCTGTGCGGGGTCCAGGGCACGCGGCCGGAGAGGGGCTGGCACGACGCCGGACCCCTGCTCCATGCTCAGCAAGCTCCCTCGATCCGGTTCGGCTCGTAGCCTTGACAGCCGTGCCGCCGAACTGGGCGAGGGAGCTTGTTCGTCTTGTTTCCAGGTCCTGGTTCCAGCAACTGGGATCCCCACGGGATCCTGCATCCAGGTTCATCTTCCAGTTCGGGAGCCCGCCGTGCCGCGGGCACCTGCCTCGACGTTGGAGTGGCGGGCCCCCGCGGCCACTGCCGGCCAGCCCTCTCCCTCAGGCGCCTACTGGTTTCCGTCCACCCCCACAGGGACTGGCAGTGGTGGGAGCTGGTGACCGCCTCCGCCGCCATGGTATTGGACCACCTGCCGGACGCCCTGCGCCCCACCGTGCAGCCGATCGACACCTGGTTCCGCTACCGTCGCCTCGGGCTGCTCTTCGAGGCCCGTGTGGCGCGCGGCCGACTGATGGTCTGCGGCATCGACCTCCGCGGCGACCTGGAGCGCCGCCACGCGGCGCGGCAGATGCGGCGCAGCCGGCTCGCCTGCATGGGAAGCGCGGCGTTCAACCCGGAGGTCGCCGTTTCTCCGGACGAGGTGGCGCGCCTGTTCCCCACGCAGTGGGCCGGCTGATCCCTGCCCACACGGGCCTCCGGTCGAGGAAACGCGTGCGGCGTCGCCCTCCAACCCCATGTTCATGGCCTTGATGCGGCGGTGCGCGATCGGCAGGAGCCTGGTCGTTTCGCGGATGTATCGCGCGAAGGCAAGGGCGTCGCGGGCTCGGAACGCCGGGTTGCACCGCTTCTCGAACCCGGTGGTGCTGCTGGGCTTGTCGGATGCGGCCAGCCCGCGCCCGTAATGGGTACGTATCCGGGTAGGGGAAACAACCGCTCGCGGAGGGCTCGGTACTGCAGGGCGGCACGCTCGGTCAGCTTCGCGGGGTCGGGCTCCTCGTCCGCGTAGAACAGATCGGGCCGACCCACGTCCCCCGCCAGCAGCGCATCGCCGCTGAGCAGGAACCAGGGACTTGTCGACCGACCGCGGTCCGCCACCAGATAGCACACGTGCTCGGGTGTGTGGCCGGGCGTGTGCAGCACCTCGCCGTCGCGCAGGGGCGTGAACCAGAACCGCACCGTGGCCGCGACGTTCAGGTGGTGCGGCGTGTCGCACAGCGGGCTGAGGGCGCGCGCAGGAGACCATGTCGGCGTGGACGCGGGTCTCCAGCACGCCGGAAACCTTCAGGCCGAGTTCGGCCGCCTCCAATACGCCGAAGTTGACGCCGAAGTGCACCGCGGGGTCGACGATCAGCGCCTCGCCACGTTCGGCCGAGCCCAGAAGGTAGGAGGCGACGCCCACGGATTCGTGCCGGAACTGCTTGAACGTCAACCTGCCCGACCGCCCTTCGCGGAGAGTGGCCGCCAGAGGATGCGTGCGCCCACGGAGGCACCGGCTCAACGTGTGCATGAGGCTGTGCGGATGGACACCGATGTCACTGCGGGGCGGGGCGGCATGCGGCGGCGCGGCCGAGGAGGAGAGCGCGCTCACGCGCGTTGCGGGTGAGGGCCGCGGCGCGCTCGAACTCGGCGCATGCCTCGTCGAACCGCCCCAGCCTGAAGAGCAGGTCGCCCCGGACGCTGGAAAGGAGGTGGTACCGCTGAAGCGAGGGCTCGGCGCGCAGGCCGTCGGCCAGCGGGAGGGCCAACTCGGGACCGAACGCCATGGAGAGCGCGACCGCGCGGTTCAGCTCGACAACGGGTGACGGCGCGACCTGAGCCAAGGCGTCGTACAGCGCGGCGATGCGGGGCCAGTCCGTTTCCTCGGGGGTGCGGGCCCGGGCATGGCAGGCGGCGATGGCGGCTTGCACTGCGTATGGCCCCAGCGTCCCCCCGAGCGTCTCGGCGCGCGCCAGCGCGGCGAGGCCGCGGCGGATGAGCAGGGGATCCCAGAGGGCGCGGTTCTGTTCCAGCAGGAGGATGGGCTCGCCGTGTGCGCCGGTGCGCGCCCGGGCCCTGGACGCCTGGATCTCCATCAGCGCGACGAGGCCGTGCACCTCGGGCTCGCGCGGCGCGAGTTCGGCGAGGATCCGGCCCAGGCGCAGCGCCTCGTCGCAGAGCGCGGGCCGCATCCAGTCCTCGCCGGCCGTCGCCGTATACCCCTCGTTGAATACGAGGTAGATGACCTCCAGCACGGAGGACACGCGCGCCGCGCGTTCGGGTCCGGCCGGCGCCCCGAAGGGGACGCGCGCCGCCGCGAGGGTGCGCTTGGCCCGTACGATCCGCTGGGCGACGGTGGGCTCGGGGACGAGGAAGGCGCGGGCGATCTCCTCGGTGCTCAGTCCCCCGAGCAGGCGGAGCGTCAGCGCCACACGCGCCTCGAAGGACAGGACCGGGTGGCAGGCGGTGAACATCAGCCGGAGGAGGTCGTCGCCGATGTCGTCGTCGAGGTCGGGCGCGGCCGCTTCCTGCTCCACTTCCAGCGCGCGCCCGAGTTGTTCGTGCTTGCAGTCCTGCATCGCCCGCCGCCGTAGCACGTCGATCGCTCGGCGCTTGGCGGCGACCGTGAGCCAGGACCCCGGGTTGTCCGGAATGCCCGTCTCCGGCCACCGCTCCAGCACCATCACCAGCGCGTCCTGGGCGGCGTCCTCGGCGAGGCCGATGTCGCGCGCCATGCGCGCGACGCCGGCGATGATCCGCGCCGACTCGATGCGCCAGACGGCTTCGATGGTACGCCGCGTCGCCTTGGTGCTCACGTCTCCCGGCTCACTCCCGCCCGGGCGCGGCGATGCGGAGTTCGGGCGAGATCTCGGGGAGGTCCTCCGCCCCTGCGCATGCCTGTGTGGTCCGGATGATCGCCCTCGACCCGGGCATCCAGCAGCGTGCGTTGGGCGCGCGGCTCGGCATCGGCGCCAGCCGCTTGGTCGCGTTCATCGACCAGTTGGAGCAGAAGGGCCTCGTCGAGCGGCGCAACGACCCGGAGGATCGGCGCACCCACAACCTGCATCTCACGGACGCCGGCGTCCAGACGCTCCAGGCCATCGGGCGCGTTGCGCGCGAGCACCAGGACGACCTCTGCAGGGCGCCGGATCACGACGAACGGTCACAGTTGGCCCAGCTCCCGCAGCGCCTCGCCCAGGACCACGGCCTGAGGACTCGGTGCTGCGTGCCGATTTCGCCCCAGAGAGCGACGTCGACATCCCCTATGGCGGCCGACGGCTATTGGACTTGGTTGCGGGATGCGAGCGCGGCAGCGTCCTCGGGGTAGCGCCCGCACCGCCCTCTATGGCGGTCCGCGCCCCAGGTCAGCCCCCGCCACTGCCCGCCGGCCCGACGGACGACGCCGACGCCCCCTGCGCCCCCGCTGTCGAGGCCACCGCCCGCGCGGCCTGGCTCGCCGCCTTGGCCTGTCCCATCAGCGCCGCAGGATGGTTGATCCCCTCTGTGGTCACCGCAAAGCACCCGCCCCCCAACGCCTGACGACCAGTCGCACGACGAGGGGCCTTCAAGGATGTCCGCGAGCACCGAGCGAGGTAGACGACGAAAGCCACTACGGAAAACACGTGGTGAGTGCGCAACTCCGCGTGCCTGCCATGGCATCGAATTCGAACTGGAGCGGCCAGCACGCTACGTGCGGCGCTTGCGCGTGGGGTATACCTTGTGCTCCGGGTCCCACCAGAGGACGTGGAGGGTGTCTCCGTCCTTGAATCCCCAAACCACGCGTGCGCCACTCATGTGAAATGCCCACAGAGGATCGCCGACCCGTCGGGTGTCGAATGTGGCCAACCGCCGTTGCGCCCACCGGGCGATTACGGTGGGGTCAGGGTAGTAGTGGAGGGTGGGGTCGCTGGGCTTGTCCGTCCGCAACTGGGCCCACGTCGAGCCCTCGAATTGGTCGAGGGTGTGGAAGACCTCGATGAGGCGTTCGGGGGCGCCCTGCATCAAGTCAAGCCAGCCGCCGTAGTCGGCACCGAAGTCAGCCCGCCCCATGCACCACCGAAATAGTTCGCGGTGCTCGTCGGGCGGCATCCCGCCCGCCGTGCGGACATCGCGCTCGGCCATCACCGACACGCCAGTGCGAGGCCACCGGTCCTTGCGAGCCATCTATTCGCCGCCTGGGGCAAGCGAACTGTAGTACTCGGCCATGGATGCGAGCGTGATCGTGCGCCCACTCCGGGCATCCAGAGGCAGGCCCGCC
>JAKAUG010000460.1 GCA_021827805.1 Bacillota bacterium
CAGGAACTGCAGGGGGCCAAAACCAGGGTAGGCGCCCCCACCGAGGGCGGTGAGGGGGCAGTTCGCGGAGGTGGTGCCGCTGCCGGCCAGGCGCACTCCTGGGAGGTGTCCCGCCCCGAGCTGCTGCACGTAGCTCTGCCCGAAGGCGGCCCAGACGCCGGCGTAGCCCTGCACGTACTGGTCGCGGTCCACATCGATCCAGACATCCGGGGTCGGCAGGGGGCCGGATGCGGCCATCTGGCGCGCGGCCGCGGAGGTGGCCTGGGCCGCGGGGCGAGGCGTCCCGTCAGGGTTGAAGATCCCGAAGTCCGAGTGCTCGTCCACCCGGTATCCGCCGGGGAACCACCAGCCCGCTCCGCCGTTGGCGGCGCTCGCCTCGATCATGTGGTAGATGCTGGTGTACAGCTCTCCCTGCGGGCCCTCGCCCCCCGCGACATTCCCCCAGATGCTGGCGCCCCACTCCGCCCAGAAGACCGGCTTGCCGGCGCCCACAGCGCGGCCATAGGCCGTGGTGAACCCGCCGCCGACCGTGTTCGTGTAGGCCGGACCAAGCCCGTAGCCCTCGGGGGAGGTGAAGCCCAGATACAGCATTCCGCTCTGCAGATCGAACGGCATCTGCGTGACCACACCCATCTGCCCCGTGCCGCCGTAACCCGTGCGGGCACCGAGCAGGTGCGGATCACCGAGTGAGCGGATGGCGCGCCAAACCTTACCATACCCCGCCGTGATCAGATCGTCAGCAAACCGGCGGTACGCGGCCACCATGGCGTCCCACGGGCCGCTCTGCTGCAGTTGGCTGTCCTCGGGCCCCTGCTGGCCCCCGTCGTAGCCCCACGCCTGCTGCGCCTGAGGGAACGAACCATACTGTTCCTGGACCCATGCCCCCCAGGCGCCCACCAGACCCTGGCGATTCGCGAACGTCCCGAAGTGCGGTTCCCATGCCAGGTCGTAGGCGAAGACCGCCGTATCGTGCGGCAGGTCTGCCGCCTGGAGGACGGCCGTGAGCTGCTGGAGGTTGGGGCTTCGCGGATCGGCGCCCGAGAGGAAGACGTTCGCCCGGATGCCGTGCGCATCGCAGCGCGCCAGGAAGTCGCGCAGGGCGGGCGCCTGGGCGGTGTTGCTGTACTGGATTCCGCTCACCACGTTGAACCCGAGCTGTTGCATCTCCGTCAGGTCGGCCTCGATGATCGTCGGATCATACACAAGCGCCGAGAGCCACCCCTGCCCGTAGAGCGAGGCGGGTAAGCCGGAGGTGGAACGCGGCCAGTAATTGATGCCGACGGGGCGGAAGGGCTTACCGTCGGCCATGAACTCCCCGCCCTGCACCGTCACCTGTCCCTGCTGCCGCGAGGGCGCGGAGGGGTAGACCCGCAGGGGGTAAGAAATCGTGTCCAGGGTCTGTCCCTTCTGGGAGAGCGTGACCGTCAGCGTCGGGGTGCCGGCCGCGGACGGTGCCGTCGTGCTTGCGCCCACCTGGGCCATGGTGAGCCCCGGTCCAAGCGTGGTCTCTGGAGATGTGTTGTACAGGGTCCCCTGCTTGGGGGGCCCCACCTGCTGACTGCCCACCTGCTTGCCATCCAGGGAGAAGACCACGGTCACGTCCTCCGACGGCCGGTCCAGGAGGACGGTCGCTCCAAGCGGCAGGGACAGGCCGGCCGGGACGGCCACCGCATCCGATCCCCCGGCATAGAGCCAGGGCCGTCCAAGCGTCGACCGCAGGGCCTGGGCGGTGAACTCCGCGGCATACCCCGCGGCCGTCTGGAGCATGCCGGTGGGCAGTCCGAGCAGGGTCCAGGTCGACCCGGCGTGGGTCCCCTGGACGTGCCGCAGGACTGCACCTGGCGCGCCGCGCAGAGCCCCATCGCTCGAACGGGCGGTGATGATCGGGATGAAGCGATAGGGCGGCTGCCCCGCCAGCAGGGGGGAGGCACCGAGCCCACGCGGCCGGTACACCGCGGAGATCGCGCCCGTGACGGTCCCGATCTGCGGCAGACGTGTCACCAGGCTCTGCCCGCTCTCCAGGTCGAGGTGCACGGCTCCGGGGATCGTATAGGCCTCGTAGGCGTCATCGGCTGGCGCCGGCACGAGCCCGGTGAGGACCGGCAGCGAGAGAGCCGTCGCTCCAGCTGCCGCGGCGGGCAGGGTACCCAGCCCGCGCAGCGCGAACTGCTGCGGACCGGAGACCGCGCCGCAGTGGCCGGTGTCCACACCCAGCGACAGCTTGACCGCGTTTTGGGGCCGCAGGTGGTCGCCCGGCCCCCCGCGTCCGGGGACCGGCGGGTCCGGCCAGAACGCGAAGTCCTCGGGTGTCAACAGATAGGATTGCCAGCTGCTTGTGATGTGCACGGTCGCGATCCAGCGCGAAAGGTCGCCCTCATCCCACTCCAGGATGAAGCAACCCGTGTCCGCGGTGCCCTTGGCCTGAAAGGCCAGGAGGGAGTGGTCGGCTGGAAAACTGGCCGCAACCGTGGTGTTACCCCATCCCTGGAGGTTGGGGATCTGAAAGTTCAGCTGCCCGCTGTGCTCAGACAGCGCCATGTCGCTGGAGGGCGTGTTGCCAGCTGGTTGCCAGGCCGAGGCAGCGGGCAGCGAGAGCGGCGTGGCCTTGGCGGCAAGCGCGGCGATCGCCTGCTCCCGGGTCCCCCAGCGGCCAGCCACCTGGTACTGCAGGCTGGACAGGAACGGCCCGCCAAGAGCCACCAGGCTCCCGGGGGCACGTCCCGCGGCGCTCAGATAGCCCAGCAGGGTCGAGACCCCGTCGGCCGGGAAGAAGCGGGCATCGCCGAGAACCAGCGCCTGATACCGGCCCGGATCGAGGCGCGCGGCATCGACCACGGCCGCCCCATCCAGGATGTCGACCACCAGGCCTTCCTGGCGCAGACGACGAATCACCGCGTCGGTGGTTGCCGTCTCAACCGCGGGGAACTGATCCCGCAAGACGGCCACGCTGGCCCGCTGCCCCTGTCGCGCACCCAACGCGCACCCGCCCGCCGCCAGGCCCGCCGCACCCAAGGCCAGCCCCCCCGCTCCGGTCAGAAAGCGCCGCCGCGTCAACCCCACGACCGATCCCTCCGGCTTCCGCACCCTCGGCCGGACGACCGGCACGGGTGCCGCGGCACCTCATCCAGCGGGCCGCCCGATGCTGAGCCCCCGTCAGACGACCACCCCTGAGGGCAAGGACTACAAGTTACGGGGAGATCGCCAAGCCCCTGCTGAGGTTCGTCCGCTTCTGGCCGAGGGAAGATCCCGCGCATCGGCCCTCCTCTGCCCCCGGGCCCACGGCCACTGCGTTGCTCCACTCCTCGCTCACCGGCTTCCGCCTCGGCCCACTCATGCGTCAGCGTACGATACCAACGATACCAAACCGGGCCTTGCATACTGCCGCGGGCTGCGGATATACTAGGCTGCGGTCGGCACCTTGTGGCTCGGTCTACACGCGCCGTGCTTCCCGAGACCCCCAATGAGCCGCCGAAGTTGTTGCAAGGAAAAGGGGTCCGAGAGCTTGGCGAAGACGATCTACATTGGTAATCTCCCGTGGGAAGCGACCGACGGCGACCTGACCAACCTGGTTTCTCCTCATGCAACGGTACTGTCCGCTCGCGTGGCGACTGACCGGGAAACTGGGCGGGCGCGCGGTTTCGGTTTCGTCGAGGTGGAGGATGATCAGATCCAGGCGACCATCGACGCGTTGCAGAACGTCGAGATGGGCGGGCGGCTTCTGACCGTGAACGAGGCCAAGCCTCGTGAGCCGCGCTCAAACGGTCCTCGGGGCCCGCGCAGGTACTAGTCGGCCCCGTTCCCGTCAGGTAGCGTTCAAAGAAGCAGGCGAGCAGAGCACCAGACGCATTGGGTGCTCTGCTTATTTTTTTTCTGTCCCTTGCCTTTGCCCTGACGCCGCGGCCGTGTTTCCAGAGCAGAACCTCTGCCCCTGGCCCAGCCCCGGCGCGGCAGCATGGTCGCATCGGCTCGCCAGCACCGCATCTCCCGCCATGTGGCCAGTGCCAACGTCCGCAAGGTCCGCCGCGCCAGGGGCGAGCGCCCCCCACCCGAGCTCCGACCCCGAGCACATTGCCGCCTCTCACGCTGGCAACGGAAGCCCACGCCTCCACGGCCCCCAGCAGGGTCTCCAGTCCATGTTTGCCAGCCACGTCGCCATCGGGCCGCAACAGCGCCATCGTGCCCTCTGCCGCCGAACGCGCCCACCCAGCACTTGCGGGGCAGGCCCTCCCCATCCCGTCTTCGCCGTCCCGGACCAGATGTGTGACCACGGCCACCAGTTCTTCACCCTGGTCGAGGATGACCATCTGTGCGCCTGCGGATCAGCACGCGCCTCGTCGAACTCCCGGGGCGGAACCTGCGGGATGCCTGCCTGAGCGGCGGCTGCGTCTTGCACTGCCTGCTCGCCTTCAAGCTTCGGCCGCGAGGCACCTGCTCTGGTAGACCGCGTGCCCAGACCTCCTCGAACGCTGGAGCCGGGACGCGCCCCTGGCCTGGGGTGCAGAGATCTGGCACACCTTTCACAACTCCCACCGTACCAGCACCATCATCGCGAGGATGGGGCCCGCTGCTGCCGCAGGCGGCCCCCGTCGAGCCGTGCGAGCGGCTGTTCCGCGCACGGAGCGCCGCTCCGGCCGGCCCGGCAACTCGTGCGGGGCACGGTGCAGAACCCGGAGGCTCAATGGGGGACGCACCGGAGCGCCTCAACCGCAACGTGCGTGCGTTGCGGGGGCGGCGGGCTGAGACCGCGGGTGGCCAGACCCATACAGAATGGTTCATCGCATCGGTCTGACGAAC
>JAKAUG010000206.1 GCA_021827805.1 Bacillota bacterium
GGACGGCCTGGACCGGTGTCCCCGGGACAGTCTCTCGGTCCCGCACCGCTACATGCTGTCCCCGCGCCTGGCGGCGGGGCCCCACCGCCTCACCCTGCGCGTGGACAACCGCCTGCATGTGGATGTGGGCCAGAACGCCCACAGCGTCAGCGACCACACACAGGGCAACTGGAACGGCGTCGTGGGTGCCCTGCGCCTCGAGGCGACCGACGGGGCCTGGATCGCCGCGGTCCGGGTGCATCCCGAGCCCCGCTCACGGACCATGCGCGTCGAACTCACGCTCGCCGCGCGCTCCGTGCCGGTCCGTGGCTCCCTTCGCCTGACGGTCGAGCCCCAGGGAGCGGGGGCCAGCTCCTGGACCTCCACCCTCGCGCTCTCCGTGGAGATGACCACGTCGGTGCAGCGTCTGACCCTGGATGCCCCGCTGCCGGCCAACGCCGCGCTCTGGGATGAGTTCCAGCCCGCCCTGCACCGCCTGACGGTGCAGTTGGAGGCTGAGGCCGCGGACGGCCCGGCGCGCGACCGGCGGCAGGTGGTCTTCGGCCTGCGGACCTTCGGCACGCGTGGCACCCGCTTCACGATCAATGACCGAGTCACCCAGCTGCGGGGGACCCTGGACTGCTGCGTCTTCCCGGCGACCGGCTACCCCCCCACCGCGCAGGAACCCTGGGAACGGTACCTGCGCACGATCCAGGGATACGGCCTCAACCATGTGCGTTTCCACTCCTGGTGTCCGCCGGAGGCGGCGTTTGCCGCCGCCGACCGCCTGGGCCTCTATCTGCAGGTGGAGTGCGCCGTGTGGACGCGCCTGGGGGACGGCGCGCCGGTGGACCAGTGGCTCGAGGCGGAGACCGGGCGGATCCTGGAGGAGTATGGCAACCATCCGTCGTTCGTGCTGCTGGCGCACGGCAACGAACCCGCCGGGGAGCACCAGCGCGAGTTCCTGGGCGCCTGGGTCCGGCGCTGGCGCGAGCGGGACCCGCGACGGCTGTATACCAGCGGTTCCGGCTGGCCGAGCGTGGAGGACAACGACTACCAGGTCGCCCCCGCCCCACGGCTGCATCAGTGGGGCGACGGGCTCAGGAGCCGGCTGAACGCCACACCGCCCGCGACGGTCGCCGACCACCGCGAGCAGGTTGAGCGCTTTTCCGTGCCCCTCGTCGCCCACGAGGCCGGGCAGTGGTGCGCCTTCCCGGACTTCGGAGAGATCGCGCGCCACCACGGGCTCCTGCGGGCCAAGAACTTCGAGATCTTCCGCGACAGCCTCCAGGCGCAGGGCCTTGGGGCCCAGGCTCGCGACTTTCACCTGGCCTCGGGACGGCTGCAGGCGCTCTGCTACCGGGAGGAGGTGGAGACCGCCCTGCGCACGCCGGGCCTCGGCGGCTTCCAGCTTCTGGGCCTGATGGACTTCCCGGGTCAGGGCACCGCCCTGGTGGGCCTGGTCAACGCCCTGGGCGAACCCAAGGACTACTGCCGCCCGGAGGACTTCGCGCGCTGCTGCGGACCGACGGTGCCGCTGGCCCGCCTGCCCCAGCGGCTGTGGACCACCGATCAAACGCTTGAGGCCGGGCTCGAGGTGGCCCACGCGGGAGCCGGCCCCCTGCCCGCCGTGGCAGCGCTCTGGTCGTTGCGGGACCGCTGGGGCGGCGTCCGCGCCCAGGGCCGCACCGAGCCGCGCCCCGTGCCGCTTGAGGGCCCCGTGCCCCTGGGGGAGGTCCGCATCCCCCTGAACGGCCTGGAGGCCCCCGCCCAGTACCGCCTGCAGGTCGAACTGGAGGGGGCCCCCGGGGCCAACGGGTGGGACATCTGGCTCTATCCCGCCGTGGTGGACCTCGCCGTGCCGGCGGGGGTACAGCTGTGCACGCGGCTCGACGAGGCGCTGGAGGCGCTTGGGGCCGGAGGCCGCGTGCTGCTGCTGGCTCCGCCCTCCGAGGTTCGGACCGACGCGGCGCTGGGCTTCACGCCCGTCTTCTGGAACACCGCCTGGACCGGGGGCCAGCCGCCGCACACCCTCGGCCTGCTCATCCGCCAACACCACCCCGCCCTGGCCGCCTTCCCCACGAGCTGGCACTCGGACTGGCAGTGGTGGGACCCCCTTCACGGCTCCGCGGCCATGGTGATCGACGGCCTGCCGTCCGAGCTGCGGCCCCTGGTGCAACCGATCGACACCTGGTTTCGCAACCACCGTCTGGCCCTGATCTTCGAGGCCCGCGTGGGGCCGGGGAGCCTGCTGCTGACAAGCGCCAACATCGGCGGGGACCTCGATGGACGCCCGGCTGCCCGCCAGCTCCTGGCGAGCCTTCTCGCCTATGCTGGCAGCGAGGCCTTCGCTCCGGGTGTGGAACTTGGCGCAGAGCAGCTGCGCGGGCTGTTCCAGCCCAAGACGGCAGGCGTGTGATCCTTTCGCCCCGGCCCCGCCAGCGTGGCGCGGGGGCCTCTGCGGGGCTGGGGCCAGCGTGCGGGGACCAGCCTTCCGCGACGGGGCGGCAGGGCTTGGGCGCTGAACAGCGTAGCCAACAGAGCCGGTGTGGGCTGGCCACCGCCTCCTCCGGGCCAGGAGATCCGATGCTCGGACGGTCCGAGACCGGACAGATCCGAACACGGGCCAGGGAAGCGGGATTGTCGGGCAATGCCGAGGCACCCAGCGGGGATGGGGATCCGTGCCCCATGGATGGTGTTGGTCATTGGGGCCGCTGCCGCGACGCTGTCCCTGGTGGCTCCACCGAGGGCCAGGGCCGCGACGGCAACGCCGGCCCTGCCCTGCACGACCCCAGCCCTGACGGGGTCGCTGGGGGCGACCATCTGGCACTACCAGCAGGACCTGGCCCAGCAAGGGCAGGCCGCCAACAGCCCGGGCGAGGCCCAGGACTGGTGCCTGCTGCTGCGGTTGCTGCAGGGCCAGACCGGCCAGAGGGACTGGACAGCGGACGCCCTGTATTGGAAGGGGCTTGGGCACTACTGGCTGTCCACCGGCGCGTATGCCGCGGCGGTGGGGGCCTTCGACCAGGAGGCCCAGTACTGGACCCTGGCCGGTGAGCCCACCTGGGGCGACGCCGACGAGATCACGGCCAACTCCTACCGGCCGGTCGTGGATCTCTACGCGGCGGAGCAGGCCTCCGGGCCAAGCGGCCCCAGCGGCAAGTACGCCCCGGCCAACGGCACGCTCCTCGGCTACTACGTGCAGCAGGATCCCGCGGTGGGCAGCTTTCCCACGGCGGCGCGCATCGCGGCGGCCTACGACGGCCGGCAGCCGGCGATCCTCCTTTACTATGTGGACTGGGGGCAGAGCGTCCCGGCGGGCTACCTCACCGCCGCCCGGGACCTGCACGCCGCGCTCGAGATCGCGCTGCAACCGGAGCAGGGACTGGGGCCGGTCCTGTCCGATGGAGGGTACCTGCAGTCGCTGGCGAGCCAGCTCGGGCAGTCCGGGGTACCGGTCTTCCTGCGCTTTGCCAACGAGATGAACGGCAACTGGGTCCCCTGGGGCATGCAGCCGGCCCCCGGGGATCCAACCTTCGCCGCGCATGCCGCGCGCTACGTCGCCGCCTTCCGCAAGGTGGCCGAGGTCATGCACGCCCAGGCACCCAACGTGGCCATGGTCTGGGCGCCGAACGACCAGCCGACGACCGGAACCGAGGCCTACTGGCCCGGTTCCGCCTATGTGGACTGGGTCGGGGTCTCCGCCTACCTTGATGCCTCGGCCCCAGGCCAGCCCGGGGCGGATGCGCGGCAGAGCCTTTTGGCCAACATCTCCTGGATCTACGACCACTACGCCGCCAAGAAGCCCATCATGATCGCCGAGGGCGGCATCGGCCACTACGACCACATCGCCGGCCAGGATGTGACCCCCTGGGCCCAGCGGCAGCTCGACGCCTTCCTCGCCGGACTGCCCCGCCTCTATCCGGACATCAGGGCCCTGGTCTGGTGGTCCGCCGACAAGCCCGCAGCCTCGGACTACACGCTGTCCAACGACCCGAGCCTGTTGCAGACGTTCGCGCGGGACACCAGGAGCCCCTGGTTTCTCACCTCGCCGACGGGTACGAGCCCGGTGCGCTACAATGCCCCTCGGGCAAACCCCGTACCGGCCGACGCGAGCATCTCCGCCTACGTCCACGACTGGCACCAGACCCCGGCCAGGGTCGTCTACCTGCTCGATGGACGTCAGGTCGGCACCGCGGACACACCCCCCTGGACCCTCTCCCTGCAGGGGCTGGCAGCCGGTGCGCACACGCTCACCCTGGACGCCTACGGTCCGGCGGGGCATCTGGACGCCAGCCAGACCGTCACGTTCACGGTCGCGGGCTTCACCGATCTCGCGGACTACGGCTGGGCGGCCCCGGACATCCGCGCGCTGGCGGCCAAGGGGATCATCCAGGGCGTCTCCCCGACCCGGTTCGACCCGGGGGCACCGGTCACGCGCGAGCAGTTCGCGGCCCTGCTGACACGGGCCTTCGCGCTTGTGCCCTCGAACTCCACGTCGTACAGCGACGTCTCCCAGAGCTCCTGGGCCTACGCGGACATCCAGGCCGCGGGGACCCTGATCCCCTCCTCGGGGTCGACCTTTGCGCCGACGGAGCCCATCTCCCGCGAGGACGTGGCCGCGGCACTGGGTACCCTGCTCAGCGGGTCCGGCCAGGGCACCTCCCCCGCTTCGCCCGCTTCGCCCGCTTCCGTGCTGGCCGCATTCCAGGATGCATCCAGCATCACCCCGTCGCTGCGGCCGGCCGTGGCCGTGGCGGTGAGCGCGGGGATCCTGCGGGGCTTCCCCGGAGGATCCTTC
>JAKAUG010000359.1 GCA_021827805.1 Bacillota bacterium
GGGCAGGGTCAGACTCTCGAGCGGCACGCCGGGCGGCAGCGGCAGGCTGGTGGCGAAGACCATGACCCCTGAGCCGGCGTCCTCGTTCTCGCGCCCATTGCGACGCGGAAGGCGCACGGCGATCTGGGTGCCCAGCGGCACGTCCCCCTGGCCGCCGTTCAGCGCCCAGTCCGGGAAGGATAGCGCCACAGACTGCGTCCGCCCATCGGCGGAACGCAGGGTTGCCAGGCCGACGGACGGACCATGGGTGGCCAGGCCCAGGACACCCAGCCGGCGGGCGTTACCCCGCGGCGGCAGGAGCACCCGCTGGCCCTCCGCCTGGACATTGTTCGGACGGCCGGGTGCCGCCTGGGGCCAGCGAAAGCTGAGCCCGTCCACGCTCACCGCGCCGCCGGGCACGACCCCGGCCGCGGCCAGCGCCTGCGCGGACAGGCTCCAGCCGACCCCGTCCAGATCCGCGCTGGCGGGGGCCCCGTCGTCGCTCGTGCCGACGTTGTTGAACAGATCCTCCAGAGCTCGGGGTTCCGCCGTCTGGGCGGGCGCGGCGCCGGGGCGTGTGCGCTTCGGCCGCCCAGACGAGGACGACCAGGACCAGGGCATCCCCTGTCCTCCGGAGCCCCCGCCCTCACCCATCACCGAGCGCAGGATGCCGAGCGGCGAGGCGTAGTTCTCAGCCAGCTCGAGTGCCCGCTCCGGCGGCAGCCCGGACTCGGTCAGTTCCCGATAGAAGGCGCCGATCGCCTGGCCCATCCGCCGCCCCGCCTCGGGGCTGTACACCTGGTCCAACACCGAACGCAGCAGGGCCGGCACGCGCCCGCTCACCGCGTCGAGGATCTCGGCCACCTCCTGGGCATCTTCCGACGGCACGGGACATCCCTCCTCGCATCGTCGCTCACCGGGCCGAAGGAACCGGGAGCCAGGGGGCCACCAGGGCCAGTGGATCGACGGCCAGGCGGACCAGCAGTGGCAGGTGGGGCCCGGCGAGCGCCAGCCGCGCCCGCGGGCTGTGATGGGCTGGCCGCGCGGTCTCCCGTTCGCTCCCGGCCAGGCCGGCGCCGCCCAACACCGCCCGCCGCACACGCTCCGGCGGGTCCGGCAGGGCCTCCAGGGCCGCCCGCACCCGCTCGGCCAGCACCACGGCCGCCACCAGCTCGGCCCGGCAGGACGGACAATCCCACGTGTGCCGGACCACGGCGCCCCAGGCAGGCTCCTCACGGATCGCGGGCCAGTCCTCCAGGTGCCGAAGCACCTCCGCGCAGGTCACGGCTGCACCGCCTTCCCCTCAAGGGCGCGGGCCAAGGCCGCCCGGGCGGCGTGCAGCCGGCTCTTCACGGTCCCAGCTGGCACTCCCAGGGCCTGACCCGCCTCCTGGCAGGACAGGCCCAGCCCATAGGTCAGGAGCACAACCTCCTGTTGGCCCTCGGGTAGCCGGCCCATCGCCGCCCACACATCCACCGCCTCCTCGACCGCCGGAGCGGGTGCGGGACTCCCGATCTCGTCGCCGCCCTCCGGGAGGGGCTCGGCCTGCTGCCGGGCCGAGACGCGCCGCTGGTCGGCCGCCTTGCGGCGGGCGATGCCCAGGATCCAGGCGAGCACCACACCCGACCCGGCGTAGCTTGGGGCCGCGGACCATACCGCGGTGAAGGTCTCCTGGCAGGCGTCGGCAGCGGCCTCGCGCTCCCCGAGCCTCCCCAGACAGAACCGGTAGACGACCCCCGCGTGCCGCTCATACAGCGCCGCGAAGGCGTCCCGATCCCCCCCGGCCGCGGCGGCGAGGAGTTCCCGGTCGCCCGCCTCGGTCAGGGCGCTTCCCCCCTCACCAGGTATGTCGGGGAAGGGGGCGTGACGGTTCACCGCCCGCGCGACCGATTTGCGCCAGCGGCAGGGCGGCGCGCCCGCTCAGTCCCCCGCCGCCGGCAGCACGCGCAAGACGTAGGCCTGCTGGGCCCGCAGATCGGTGGTCACCTCGTGATCCCCCTGCTCGCAGCGCTGGACCCAGAGGTCGAGGTGCTGCTCGTCCTGCCAGGCGACGGGGTCGTGGCTCGGTTCCCAGGCCCCGACGGGGAAATCGGTCACATCCTGGTGACTCCAGATCCGATACTCCGGCGCGTCGGCCCAGCTCACCCGCACCCGGCCACCGGACTCGTCATCGCGGTAGATCACGTACGCGGTCCCCCCGGACGACACCACGACATCCGGCCGCGAAAGCGGCGGGCGCAGCGTGCCTCCACCGGCCAGGGAGAAGGGCTGGGTGCGCGCGCTGACCGGGGCGGCCCGCCAGGCGACCCCGTCGAAGTGCACGTGGAAGATCTGGGGGATGCCCTCCGCGTCGTTGCGGTAGTGCACCAGGTGCGGCCGACCCAGGCCGTCCACAAAGCTGGAGCACTGGTTGATCAGGTTCTGCCCCTCGGGCACGGGATCGGCAACCTCGGCCTGCTCGGAGGTGATGGGCAGCCGGTAGGGCGAGCCGTCCGTACGGAGCCAGCTGTGGCCCCCATCCCGGCTCACCGCGTAGCACACATCGCGGTTCGTGCGGGCATCCCCCGTGCGCCGCCAGCACCAGGCAAGGTGCAGCGAGCCGTCCGGGCCGACCCCGGGTCTCCACCAGTACGGATTGCACCGCCCCTCGCCGCTGATCAGCGGGTGCCGCAGGACCTGCCAGCCCTCCCCGGTCCAGAGGTTGAGGCAGAGGTCGCCGTTGCCCGACCCCCCGTCCCGATACACGAAGTAGAACCGCCCGTCGGGGCTCGCCACGAACTGCGGGTAGGTGACGTGCTCCTCCAGGTGGCCGGTCATGGGCGTCTCCGGTCCAAAGCGCATCTCCCCCGGCGCGATCCCACGGCGATAGTGCAGGCGGGCCCCATGGTGGTCGTAGGCGATGTGCAGGAGGCCCTCCCGGGAAATGCCCAGGCTGACCGCGTTGTGCGCGTCGCGCATGACGCCGCGGTAGCCGAGCGGACGGAATGTCCAGGTTCTCGCGTCCCGCTGCCGGCTGGCGAGCATGATCTCTCCCGCGGGATCGTAGAACCCGGCATACTGCCTGCCCGCCCAGGAGCAGAGTGGACTCTGGCGAAAGACGGTGGCGTTCACCTGGTTGGCGGCGAACACCTCGGCCACGGGGACCAACTCGACACCCATCTGCCTCGGCAACGATCAACCTTCCTCCCGCGGGCCCATGGTGCTTCGTCCGACGCCGGCCGCGTCCTCGCGGGCAGCGGAGCCCGGCCACCCCGTCAGACATACAGCCGGACTGCCGACGGGTTGGCGCCGATGTTCCTGGCGCATGCGGGCCCGCGCGCAGGGAGAGGCCGCGCTGGTTGCGGCCCCGGCCCCTCCCCACAAGCCGGCCGCGGACCCCCGGCCGGAGGCCCACGGCCGGCACCGGACTAGAAGGCAAGACGCACCGTGGCCACGGCGCGCGGCGCAAGATCGAGGCCGAAACCCTCCCCCTCCCGGGCCAGGGCGGCCCCCAGCTGGCCGAACAGGTCTGTGGCCCAGGCCCCGCTTGGGCAGACGGCCCCCGGCCCCAGGACCGCGTGGGATGGTCCGTCCGAGGCGTTCTGCAGCCGCACCAGGGCCCCGCCGGCCACCGGCTCCAACTCGAGCACGAGCACCGGAGGCTCGGGCAGCCGCAGGAGCCCGCCCACCCGCGGCAAATCGGGCCTGGGCAGCGTCGGCTCCCAGGCTGGCATGAAGACGGCCGGCGAGGAGGCCTCCTCCCCGAGGCGGTGGGCCCGGCTCTCCTCGAAGTCGCCCGCATGGGGCTCGAGCACGTAGCGGGCCGTGACCCGCCCCTCCTGCCGCGCGCGGAAGTTCGTTTCCCAATAGTTGTTCGTGACCCAACCCACCAGCCAGGACGCCCCCAGGGTGAAGTCGGTCTGGGCCTCGCCGAAGCGGAATCCCCCCAGCTGCAGCAGGGCGTTGTCAGGGGTACCCACCCCGACGCCTCCGGAGGGCCCCGAGAAGTCGACCCAGCGCTGCACCGTGAAGTAGTCGCGGCAGCAGCCCGGGATCTGGTCCAGTCCCGGACGCACGGGCACCCCGCCCACATCCAGTCGGGCCGTCGCCTCCGGCACATCCAGCGGCAGCACCAGGTAGGTCGCCTCGGGGTGCGCGGTCCGGCGCATCGACCAACTGGCCTGGACCTCCAGGCGTCCGCTGCCGTCCTCGAGCCACAGCACCAGCCGAGCGTCGTCCACGCCCGGCAGGTCCAGATCCTGCTCCACCCTCCAGCCTCCGGGCAGGCGCAGCACCCGGTGCCCGCGGACCTGGGCGGACCGGCGCAGGGCCCGCCAGTTCACCTGCCAGCCGCGGTGTCCGGGCTCTCCCCCCGGACGGCCGAAGAGCAGGTTGCGCGGCCAGGGATGGGTGTGATCGGCGACCTCCTCGTGCACCAGCGCCCCCAGGGTCCAGGGGGCACGGGCATCCACCCACTGCCGCCCGAGCGTCAGGTCCTGCCAGGAGCGCACGCCGCCCCGTTCGCGGTCGAGCACCAGCCGATAGCGGCCGTTGTCCACGACCGCCGTCTCCGACGTCGATTGGGGGGCGGCGTCCCCCAGCTCGGACGTGGAAACCACGCGCCAGCCCAGGCCCGGCACCGCCACCGGAGGGAGCCAGCGGCGGCTGGGCCCGCCCTGGCGGTCCACACTCTGCCGCGCCGAGGTCAGGTCGTCGGCGAGACCTCGCCGAGACATCACGCGCTCGGGAACGACGCCGCCCAGGCTGCGCTCCCATGGCGAGGGGTTGAAGACCAGGAACTGGTCGTCCTCGGCGCGCGGC
>JAKAUG010000136.1 GCA_021827805.1 Bacillota bacterium
TGGGGATTTGGGGCGCGTCGGGGTGGGAATCTGCGAGGAGTTGCTGGAGCGGGGCGGGATGCGCGTGAAGCTGCGGGACTGCGGGCAGGAGCTCTACGACCCCTCGCACCAGGACGTGCATGCCGGGGGCAGCGGTGCGGCCTGCTCGGCCCTGGTGTTCGCGGCCAAGCTCCTGGGCGAACTGGGCCCGGGCGGTGCGCGGCGGCTGTGCCTGTGCGGAACCGGGTCCCTGCATTCACCCACCACCTACCAGCAGGGCGCCAGCATTCCGGCGGTGGCGCACGCCGTGACCGTGGAAGCCGCGGGGTGAAGGGGGCGCGGGCATGTCGTTCGTCTGGGCCTTTCTGATCGGGGGCGCCCTGTGCGCCTTGGCACAGCTCGTGGTGGATCTCACGCCCCTGACCACGGCGCACGCCATGGTGCTCTTCGTGATCCTGGGGGTGGTGGCCGCCGGGGTGGGGCTCTACGATCCGCTCGTCAGGTTCGCGGGCGCGGGGGCGTCGGTGCCACTGACGGGTTTCGGCAACGTCCTGGTGCAGGGGGTCTTCAAGGAGATCGGCAAGCACGGCGTCCAGGGCCTGATGACCGGCGGCATGACGGCCTCCGCCGCGGGCGTGACGATGGCCGTCATCTTCGGTGCCCTCGCCGCGCTGGTGGCGCGCCCTCGCGGTTGATGCGTTCGCCGGCTCGTTCCCGCTCACCCCAGGGCCCCGGTTTGTGGTATAAAGCGGTCATGGCGCTCGCGGGGGGTCTCGCCCTGGGCGCGCGCCCGGGCCCGAGCCGCGACGGTGATGGCTCCGGGGAGGAATCGCCTTGCTGGAGATCAACGAGTTGGTCTGCGCCCTGTACGAGGCGGCGGTCCGCGCCGGATGCCGTTGGTCCAAGCCCCGGCACGAGGGTCCCCAGCCGGGGGAGGAGGGGTGTTACCGCTTCTTCGCGGCGGTGGCGCCGGCCGATTGGCAGCGCAGCGAGCCCATCGAGGTCCAGTTGCACGTCCACGCCGACGGCGAGGACAACAGCCTGTCCTTCGCCATTCCCCTCGCGGTGGAGCCGCACTGGAACGGCTTCGCGGTCGCGGCCAAGGCGCAGAACCGTCTGGCCGATGCCGACGAGGAGGAGGGCTACGCTGGCGAGGTCTCGGTCCAGTATCGCGTCAGCGACGAGGGCGTCCCCGAGCTTGAGGGCGTGTGGGTCGAGCTCTCCTGGGAGATCGACGAATGGGTCAAGGGCCAACGCGAGTTGAACTTCGACTGGGCCTTCGAGGATCTGTTCCTGCGCATCCGCGCCCTGGGGGAACTGGTCCGCAACCAGGTCCGCGAGTAGGGCGCCCGCGGCGGGCGGGCCGGGCGCGCTGCCGGCCCGCCCGCTACAGCCACCCGCGGCGATGAAGCCACAGATACAGCCCCGCCGAGATCACCACCATCAGGCCAAGTGCCCAGAAGTACCCGAGGGGCCAGTGGTACTCGGGGATCTTGAAGTTCATCCCGTAGATCGCCGCGACCAGCGCTGGCGGCATGAGCACCACCGCCAGGATCGTGAACAGCTGCATCACGCGGTTCATCTCCGTGGACTGGACCGACATGTATCCCTCGACCGCCTCGCCCATCGTGCTGCGCACCTCCTCCACCTCGGCCAGCACGGCACGCAGCTCCTGGTGCAGCTCGCCGAGGTAGGGGCGCGCCTGGTCGCTCACGGGGGAGGCGGACCCTCCGGAGGCCAACAGGCGCAGGGCGGTCTCGTCGGGCAGGACGACCCCGCGCAGGTGCAGCGCCCTGCGGCGCACCTCCACGATCTCGCGCAGGATGTGCCGTTCCCGCAGCCGCACCAGGCGCATCGCGACACCCTCGGCGCGCCGGTCGAGCTCGTCTGCCCGGCGACGGATATCCTCCACCAGCCGGGCCAGCAGCTCGTAGATGGCCAACTCGAGTCCCTGCGCGGGGCGGCTACCCTCCAGAAGCTCCTGCCACAGCCGTTCCCGCGCGGGCCACGCGCCGTCCCGCACCGTGAGGGCGAAGTGCGACCCCACAAGCAGGTCCAGCCGCGCGTCGCCCGAGGCCGGCTCGAGTCGGACGTGGGCGCATCCGGGTTCGGGGTTGTCCAGGATCGAGCGTGTCGGATGGCGCAGCCGTCGCACCGCCAGCGGGTGCAGGGTGGAGAGCCAACGGCCCAGACCGCCCCCCTGGGCGTCGGCCGGGGGCAGTTCTCCGCGCTCAAGATCGCACCAGAGGTCGCCCCCCGGCTCGGGGGGCAGGTCCCTGGGGTCGACCCTGTGCACGGCACCGTCCGCAAACCGCAGGACAGAGATCATCGGGCATCGCCTTCGTCGCCGGCCCCGATGTCCTCGGGCCGGCGGGCCACAGACTCCAGCAGCGGCGTCTGCCGCACGGCGCGTTCCGCCAGGGCCGGGTGCCATACCTGGGGGAAGCAGAGCAGCAGCAGCTCTCCGCTCTCCGGATCCAGCACGGAGTGGGGCAGCAGGACCTGCGCGCGACCCTCGCTGGCCGAGATCCCCGCTGGCCGCAACCCGAGCCGGTTGGCCAGGCTGTGGCGGATGGCCTGACCCTGACCCGGCTCCGCCAGCGTCAGGCGTGCCGCGAGCGAGCGCGGCAGCACGCGCAGACCAAGGGCCCGCCTGGCCGCGCCGAGCTCCTCCGGGCTGGCCTGGTGGATCACCTCCCGCCCGCCCACGAGGAGCGCCTGGTCCCGCCGCGCCACAGGGGCGCTCTGGACCCGGGCCAGGCTCCCCACCGTGGCGCCTGCCCGCACGATCCGCGGCAGGAGCACGGCGGCCGCCAGGCCGAGCGCCGACGCCGGGAGGGCCCCGGCCACCAGCGCCAGGCCGGTCACGCCCATCGCGGTGAGCATGACCAGGTAGTTGCGGGTCTCAAGCATCATCGCCAGCCCCTCGATGTAGGCGCGGCCGCGGGGCACCGCCGTGGCGCGGTCCAACGCGCGCAGCATGTCCCGCTCGATCTGCCGCGCCGTGTGGAACTGGGCGACGCCGATGGCCAGGAAGACCCCGGCGGTGTAATCCGCGGTGAGCAGGGCGGCCGGCGCGAGCGCCCCCAGCACGGCCGCCACCAGCCCCAGGAACATCAGGTTGATCCGGCCGTGGGGTCGCGACGGGAAGGGCCCGTCGTCCACGGCCAGGCACGTTGCCCGCGTCAGGACACCGAAGCCCAGGCCGATCAGGATCGGGACGGTGAGGGCCAGGTGCGGCGAGTGCGGCAACTGCAGGGGGTGCAGCAGTTGGCCTCTAGTGGGCACGGCGCCACCGGTCCAACGGGTGCACCTGCCTGGGACGCGGGACGCCGCTCTGCACGGGCAGGCGCACGAGCACCGAGCGCAGGGCGACCCAGTCGAACGGCACCAGCGGCCAGAGGTAACTCTTGCCGAGCGAGTCCGTGCGTGCCGCCAGGAGGAACCAGAACAGAAGGCCGAGCACGATCCCTGGCAGGGCCAGCAGCCACTCCAGGACGATCAGGGTGATCCGCGCCAGACGCAGGGCCATACCGAGCTCCAGATTGGAGATCGCGAAGGAGGCGATCGCCGCCCCGACCAGATACATCAGGGTCTCCGGCGTGAACAGGCCGGCCTTGGTGGCCACATCCCCCACGATCACGGCTCCCAGGATGCCGAAGGTGGTGGCCAGGGCGGTCGCGCTGTTCAGGATGGCCCGGCGGAGGACGTCGATGCTGAGCTCCGCGAGCAGGAACTGCAGCGGCAGCGGCAACGCGGACGGCTTCTTGGGGCCGAGGAAGGAGAGCCAGGGGATCTGGGCACGGATCCCGGGGTGGGTCGCCACCAGCAGCCAGAGGGGCGGGACGAGCATGGCCCAGATGACCGCGTACCACTCCATGAGACGCAGGTAGGTCCCCAGCGCCGGTGCCACGTGGTAGTCCTCGGGGTGCTGCAGGAGCTGAAACAGCGAGACGGGCAGGATCAGCGCGACAGGGGTGGTGTCCGGCTGGACCAGCACGTGCCCCTCCAGCAGGTTCACCGCCGCCACGTCGGGGCGCTCCGTCATGCGCACCGTGGGGAACGGGTTCCAGGACTGGCCGGTCAGAAGCTCCGCCAGCACCTGTTCGGTCATGGGGATCCCGTCCACATCCATGGCCCCCAGCCGGCGTTCGACCTCCCGCACCAGGTCGGGCTGGGTCAGGCCCTCGATGTACGTGACGGCGACGTCGGTATGGCTGCGCTTACCCACCTGGACCATCCTGAAGCGCAGACCGGGGTCCCGGACCCTGCGCCGCACAAGCGCCGTGTTTATGATGATGTTTTCGACGAAACCGTCCTGAGGGCCCCGCAGCAGGTGCTCGATGTCCGGGGCGGACGGGTTGCGGTCCGGATAGATGCGGGTGTCCACGACGATGACGCCTGTCTCGCCATCGACCAGGATGATCATCGGCCCAGACAGCAGTTCGCGCACGGCCCCCTCGAAGTCGTGCACCACGGTGACCTGCGAGTAGGCGAGCTTGTCGCTCAGAAGCGCCCGCAGCATGCGCGTCCGGTTACCGGGCGCAGCCCGCTCCTCGGGCGGGCGTCCGGACTGGGCGCCCAGGATCTCAGCCTCCGCGGCGGAGAGTTGCCGCAGCATGTCCAGGTTGACCAGGCTGTCGAAGAAGCCGTTGATCACGTAGGCGGCGATCTCCACGCCCGCCACGCGGAAGCGGCGCAGGATCACGTCGTAGCTCTCGCCGTAACCGAGCAGGCGGTTGATCCTGTCCACGTTGGCGTCCAGGTCCCGCCCCAGTTCGCCGCCAGGGG
>JAKAUG010000004.1 GCA_021827805.1 Bacillota bacterium
TCTCCGCCAGGTGCTCCAGCACCTCCGCAGCCACACTCCGCTCGCAGTGCGCAATCAGGGCCCATGCGCCCCACACCCGCTGCACCGCCGCGTCCAGCGCCGTGCTCCCGTCGGCCACGACCAGCAGCCCATCCCCTGCCGTCAGGCCGCGGCTCGCCAGGTTCTCCGTCGCGCTGCGCACCACCGCCGTTTCCAGTGTGGAGCCCCGCCACAGCCCCAACACCTGCTGGCGCCCGTCGCCCAGCACGCCCACGGCCACCTGGCCACGCGAGCGCGGCATGCCAGGGGGCCTCCGGAGATTCACGCGGCAGGGCCGACGACGACCGCCGCCCGCCGTGTCTCAGGCACGGGCGGGGGCTGTGGGGAGCAGGGCCGGCAGGGTGCCGTCGCTGGCCTCGGGCGCGGCGGCCGCGTGCCCTTCCAGTTCGGCGTGGCGCCGCACGTAGTGCTGCACCGAGTGCAGAAAGGCGGCATGGGACCAGCACAGGGGGGCCACGGACAGGGGCGCGCCGCTGTACGGGTGCAGCTGTTCGGGCAGGATGCCCGAGGGCATGGCGTGCTCGCTCACCCAGACCAGGAGCTCGCGCGCCCGGGCCAGCTCCTCCAGGGTGGTGGCCATCGCCACATGCCAGTCCGCCACCCAGAGGGTGGTGATGAACCAGGGGTTGCCGGGGACGCGGTCGAAGTCCTCGAACGAGGTGCGGAAATAGAAGTCCCCGGCGTAGCGCGCGATCCCGCCCACGTCCGTGCGGACCCAGAGCCGTTCCTCCAGGGCCAGCATGGTGGCCCGTACGCGCGCGTCGCTCGCGGGCAGCACCCCGAAGATGAACAGCCCGGCCATGGAGGCATCCGGCGTGGCGTCGCGGTGGATCGCCCCGTCCGGCCCGACCTGCAGCCCGCGCACGAAGCGCCCCAGGGCCGGGTCGTAGAGGTGGGCCAGGATGCCCTCCCGGATGCGCTTGGCCGCCTGCCAGTACCGTTGGGCCTTGGCCTCCTCGCCCAGGACCATCACAAGCTTGCCCGCCGCCTCGAGCGCGCCCACGACCGCGGATGCGGTCCAGGTGTGCACTCCGCGACGTTCCTCCCAGAGGTCATACGTCTCCCGCGGCAGGCCCAGGTGCGGATAGATGTATCCGGCCAGGAACTCCGCCGCCGGGGTCACCAGGGTGGGGGCCAGTTGCAGGACCAACTCGGTGTCCCGACTCTTCTGGTAGTGGCTCCACAGGGCCCAGAGCACCAGGGCGGTCTCGTCCTCCTGGATCGGCAACTGCCGCCGATCGTCCCGGATCCACGGGTGCCAGCAGGAGCCGGCGGAGCCGTCGGGATTGTATTTCTGGAGCAGAAAGCCGCCCGTCGTGAGCGCGCGGGCGCAGAAGTGGAAGAAGGGCAGGACGATCTCCGGATAGCCGGCCTCGACCAGGGCGTGGCTGATCAGCGCGCCGTCCCGGGGCCAGACGTAGGAGTAATGGTCGCGGTTGAACTGCAGGATGTCCGAGTCGTTGGCGGCGGTGATCCCACCGCTGCGGTCCACGTGCGCGCGGACGATGGGCAGCGAGAGCTGGTAGAGGCGCGAGACCTCCGGAGGCAGATCGGCGAAGGGCTGGTTGGACTTGTGCACCCATTGCTGCCAATACGCCCGCACCTGCGCGAGGAGCACCTCCGGCGTGTTGGCGCGCACGAACTGATCCAGTCGCAGCGTCTGGCCGTAGGTTCGTCCCACCGCGATCCAGTACCAGAGGGTTTCGCGGCCGCCGGCGGGCAACTCCAGCCGGAAGGAGACGGTCGAGTCCACCGAGCCCTGGGAGATCGGGTTGCCCTCCAGCCGCCCGTCCTCGGCGTCACGCCACGTTCCCTCCGCGCCGTGGAAGCGCTTGACGCCGGTCGCGTACTGAAAGATGCCCCCCTGGCTTGAGACCCCGTCCACCATGAAGTAGCGATCGCGCTTGTAGTGGTAGAGCAGCCCCGCGGAGGGATCGAAGACGGCCGTGTCCCCCACGTCGCTCTCGTCGATGGAGAAGTCCTGATGAAAGAACAGCCGCACCTCGCGGGTCCGCGGCAGCAGGTTGGTGACGACCAGGCGGCGCAGGAAGATGTTCTCCTGATAGTGCACCGCGTCGGAGGCGTGCAGGTCGACGCCCAGGGCCTGGCTGCGCAGGCTCACCGAGCTCACCAGCGTCTGGTCGCTGTACCCGGCCTCCCCGTCCCATCCACCCTCGCCCACCCATGCGAAGTGTCCGTCGACCCAGACGCCCACATTGCAACGGTGGCCACCGATATGGTTCCACAGGCCCACGTAGGGGAAGTACAGATCGCGCAGAGAAAGGCTGGCATCCAGGGTCACCAGCAACTGTCCGTTGCCAAGCACCAAGTCCCGCGGCACGCCCAGGCCCCCGTTCCGGTGCCGCCATCTGGCCAGGCATCATACCACGGCTGTCGGGCCGGGTCGAACCGACGCGGCCCGGCGGCCCGACGGCGCCCACACCGTTACTGTATGGCCCTGGTAGGCCGACGACCACGGGCGGACAGGCGTTGCCCACCCTGGGACCAGGATGGCAGGCGGGCGGGCCCTTCATGCGCGCAGGCGCGTGGGATCGTCCGAGCCGCGGGGCGGGGGGGCGGCCTTGGCCGCCCCCAGCTCACGCCGGGGCCTCCGCGCCTGCGGTCGCCTGCGCCTCCGCCACCAGAGCGGACACCATCTCGGTGTACTCCTCCAGCAGATGGCCTCCGCGCCCGGGCACGGGTTCGGCGAAGAGGTGCACCAGGGGCCGGGCCGCATCCGGCAGGATCGCGAGCCAGGAGTTGCCGCGGTGCACCTTGATCCCGTCCAGCAGCGTCACCTGCTCGTCGACGGTGGCCTCCACCAGACGGCGCATGAGCTGCCCCTTGGCGCGCCACGGGCAGGGCAGGGAGCGGGAGGCCACCGCAGGCTCGGGCAGTTCGGCCATGAGCTGCGAGATGGGGCGGCCCTCCTGCGCCAGCCAGTGCAGCAGGATGCTCACGGCGAACAGACCATCGATGCCCGGATGGAAGCCGGGGAATGAGAACCCTCCCGCCCCGTCCCCTGCCAGGGCCAGGCCGCCCGCGGAGGCCGCCTCCATCAGGGCCCGGCTGTTGGCGCGGGTGCGGCGGACCCGGGTGCTCGAGCCGCAAACGGCCTCCACCATGGCCGTCGCGGTGATCGGCACCGCGATCTCCTGGGCCCGGCCGTGGCGGCTGGCCAGGGCCGCCATGAGCACGAGGGCCTGCTGCGGGCCGAGCACGTTGCCCTGGTCGTCCACGATCGTGATCCGCTCGCCCGGAGGATCAAGCTGCAGGCCGCAGTCCGCATGCAGTGCGCGCACGATCTGGGTGATGCCGCTGGTGTCCTGCGGAGCGGGCGCGGGGCCACGCGCCGATCCCACGCCGAGGGCCAGCGCCTGCACCCCGTATTCGGCCAGGACCTGGGGCAGGACGCTGCCAGCGGTTCCGCCCCCGTAATCCAGCACCACGCGGGGCGGGGCGGTCTGCGTCTCGAGCGGGCCCAGCGCCGCCAGGTAGCCGGTGACGTAGATGTCCAGGACCTTGGCGGGGTAGGTGATCCCCCCGACATCCTCCGGGGCCACCTTGCGGGCGTCCTCGCGGAAATACAGGTTCTCGACCTTGCGCTCAAGGCTGGCGTCGATGTCCACGCCCCGGCCGTCCAGAAAGCGCAGTTGGCAGGCGCCCTCAGGGAGCGAGTGCACGAAGATCCCGCCCCGCGTGCCGAGCGCCCCGGCCGCGTAGCGCAGCACGGGCAGTGGCGTGGACTCCAGATTGTAGACCCGCACGCCGGCGGAGGCGATGCCAGCCATCAGGGCGCGCTTGAGCATCACGGAGGCGGGATGGGAGTCGCGGCTCATGACCAGGGCGTCCCCGCGCTGCAGCACGGAGGCGTACGCCGCCCCCAGGCGCACCGCGGCCTCCGCGGTGACCTCCACGTTGGCGACGCCACCCACCGAGGCCGCGCTGAACAGGGTCCGCTGCCAGCGGGCCCCATGCACGAGGCTCTGGTTGACCACCGCCTGGGCCTCGATCACCTTGTTGGGCCACAGCTTGACCTCGGCGCGCACCTGGCTGCCCTCGTTCAGATGGCAGCCATCGCCGATCACGGCCCCCTCCTGGATGACGACGCCGGTACCAAGGTAGACGCCGCGCCCAAGCACCGCGCCGGAGACCTCCGCGCGCGCCCCCACGAAGGCGTTGCCCAGCAGCGTGCTGCGCACCAGGCGGCAGCCCTTGTCCAGCACCGAGTTGGGTCCCAGGACCGCAGGGCCCTCCACCACCACGTCGGCGCGCACCGCGCTGTTCTCCCCCACGAGCACGGGCCCGGTGATGCGGGCGCTGGGGTCCACCGTTGCCCCCGGAGCGATCCAGATATCCCCAGGGAAGTGACGGCCGGGAATGTCCAGCTGCACGCGGCCGGTGAGGGCGTCCTCGTTGGCCTGCACCAACTGGGCCAGGTTGCCGATGTCGCACCAGTAGCCGTCCACCGTCGCCCCGTAGAGGGGGGCGCCCGCCGCCATGAGCTTGGGGAAGAGTTCCTTGCTGAAGTCGTAGGGCTGATCGGCCGGCACCTCGGCCAGGGCCCGCGGCTCGATCACGTAGATCCCCGTGTTGATGGTGTCCGAGAAGACCTGCCCCCAGCCCGGCTTCTCCAGAAAGCGCAGGATGGCGCCGCTCTGATCGGTGATCACCACGCCGAACTCCAGGGGTCTGTGCGCCCGG
>JAKAUG010000154.1 GCA_021827805.1 Bacillota bacterium
CGGAAGTAGGCCTGCAGCGGGATCTTGACATCCACCCCGGGCGGCACCCAGATGAAGGAGCCCCCCGACCAGACGGCGCTGTTCAGCGCGGCGAACTTGTTGTCCTCCGGCGGCACCACCGTCGCGAAGTGCTCTCGGAAGATGTCCTCATGCTCGCGCAGCGCCGTGTCGGTGTCCAGGAAGATGACGCCCTGGGCCTCCAGATCCTTGTGGATGTTGTGATAGACAACCTCTGAGTCATACTGCGCGCTCGCGCCGGCCAGGTACTTGCGCTCGGCCTCCGGGATGCCCAGACGGTCGAATGTGCGCTTGATGGCCTCCGGCACATCTTCCCACTCGCGCACGTTGCGGTCGGTGGACCGCACGTAGTAGTGGATGCTGTCGAAATCCAGTTCCGCCAACTCCGGACCGCCCCAGGCAGAGTTCACCGGCAGCGGCCGGCTCTGGAAGACCTCCAGGGAACGCAGGCGAAAGTCCCGCATCCAGGCGGGCTCGCCCTTCATCTCCGAAATCTGCGCCACCACGTCCCGATTCAGCCCGGGACGGGCCATGAACACCGGCTTGATGTCATCGTGGAAGCCGTAGCGGTACTCCTGCCCGACGTCCACCTGGTTCGTGGTCGTCGCCATCATCCAGCCTCCCCACGCGGCCGAATCCCCAGTGGGACACTCAGAATTGCACGTCTGCATGCTACCTCCGGTGTCCGGTCGCGTCAAGCGCGCAGCGGCCGCCCACGGGCCGCGGCAAAGCGCCGCGCGCCGGGCATCCTGAGGATGTGTTGCCACCAACCCTGGTCGAGCCGCCCCGTCCCATGGAGCCCACCCTGCCCACAACGGGGTGCACTGGCGAGGGCTGGCTCTGGCAGCTGAAATGGGACGGCGTGCGCTGCCTCGGGGTCCTGGACCGGGGGATGGTACGCCTCTGGAGCCGCCGGGGGCACCTGCTGACCGCGTCCTTTCCGGAGGTCGCCGCCGCGGTGCGCCAGGCACTCGAGGGTCAGGATGGGGCGCTGGACGGCGAGATCGTCGTACTGGACCCTGGAGGGCGCCCGAGCTTTCCGCTGACGCTGCGTCGCGCGACCACCCCCGCCCCAGCCCCGGCACTGGTGCAGGCTCTGCCCGCCGTCTGGGCGGTGTTCGACATCCTGGCGCTTGGCGGTCGAGACCTGCGCCCTCTGCCGCTGGGGCAGCGGCTGGCCATGCTGGAAGAGTCGGTGCCGCCCGGACCCCGCCTGCACCGCGTCGCGACCAACCCGGGCGAGGGCTCCGACCCGCTCGGCTCTGTGGCCCGGGCTGGCCTCGAGGGCGTCGTTTTCAAACGCGCCGACTCCGCCTACCTGTCGGGGCCCTCCGCGCTCTGGCGCAAGGTCAAGGTGCGGCGCGAGCTCGTCGGGGCCGTCGTGGGCTATCTGCGCGGAGCGTCTGGTGCGCGCTCCCTGCACCTGGCCCTGGGGGCGCCGGGGGCCTGGCTGCCCCTCGGGGCGGTGTCAGCGGGCCTGGACCGGCACACGGCGCGAGCCTGGCAGCGCCTTCTGGAAGACGGGCCCGAGGGCGACGCCCCGCCCGGAATCCAGCCATCAGGCCCACGCTGGGTGGTCCCGCGCTGGGCGGCTCGGGTGCGCTTCCACGAGTTCACCTCAGGAGGGCGCCTGCGCGGCGCCTCCCTGCATGGAGGGCCGCTGGCCCTGGAGACCACGCATCTCGGGCTGGTGGCTGCGGAGGCCCGAGAGCAGTTGCCGTGAGCACCGGGGGTTTGCTACACTATCGGCTGCGGCTCTGGGCCGACGCGAGGATTTGGCGGGGGATGACGACAGTTGGCGAACACGAGGTCTGCCCTGAAGGCAGCCCGACAGGGATCCAAGAGGCGGGTCCGGAACCGCGCCGCGCGCACACGCGTGCGGACGGCCACCAAAGCGGTGCGCACCTCCGCCGCGGCCGAAGTGCAGCAGAATCTGCAACTCGCACAGAGCATCATTGACCGTGCGGCCAAGAACGGTGTGCTGCATCGGCGGACCGCGGCACGGCACAAGTCCCGGCTGGCGCGGCGCGCGAACGCCCTGACCAAGGCCTAGCTAGCTGCCGTCTGATCTCGCCCAGAACCGCCAGAAGGGCCGCCGCGCGGCGGGCGGGCGCTGAACGAGTGGCTTTTTCAGCGTGTAGCCGGGCCCCCAGGGGAAATAGGCGGGGCGATGGTGCCGATAGCCACGCCCCAGATATAGGGCCAGCGCGGCGCTGTTGTGTGCATCCACATCCAGGGTGCATTCGACATGCCCGCGTTGGCGCGCCGCGTCCTCGGCGGCGTCGAGCAGCGCGGTGGCGATGCCCCGCCGGCGCCAATCGGGATCCACGAGCAGGTCGCTGACATGGGCCCGCCCCCTGCCGCCCCCGACATGGAAGGTCACGGCGCACGCCCCGACCAGACGGCTCTGGCTCTCGGCCAGCAGCACCAGCTGGCGTCCTGCCTCCACTGTGGCAAAGCCGGCATCCAGACCGCCAGAACTCCACCCCACGCGTTGACGTAAGGCAACCAGGGTACTCAGGTCCGCGCGCGTGGCGGCACGGATGTCCCAGTCCAGACCGTCGGGCAGGGTGGCCATCTCCCGCTCACCAGGCGTGCACTTCGGCGGCTCGGGACCGCCCCCCTGCCCGCTCCAACCCGCGGGCGGCCTCCAGGACCCCGAGCACCGCCTGATCCAGCGCCGTGCGTTCCTGCCACTGGCCGGATTTCCACGCCAACTCGGCCGTCCAGACCGCCCGGCAGGCTCGCGCCCAGGCGCTCACCCCCAGGCGCTCGGCCTGACTCAGGGCCTTCTTGGCCACGAAGGGATGAATCCCCAGAGCCGAGGCGTGCGACTCCGGCCGGCTGCCGTCTCGGCAGCGTCCGGCCACCTCCGCCAGGGTACGCAGTTGGGCCCCGAGCGTGAACAGGAGCTTGGGGACCGGCTCGCCCTGCTGCACCAACGCCTCCGCGAGGTCCAGGGCCCGGCGTCCGTCGCCCTGGATGCAGGCGTCGACCAAATCGTAGGTCCGCTCCTGGACGGTCGGCGGGACCAGCGCATCCAGGGCGTGCTCGTCCAGGCCGGGTCCGTAGGCCTGCAGCTTGGCCACCTCGGTGGCCATACGCTCACAGGTCTCCCCGTCCAGGCGTGCGCTCAGC
Organism: Bacillota bacterium; assembly: GCA_021827805.1. GTDB lineage: Bacteria > Bacillota > Sulfobacillia > RBS10-35 > JAJYVN01 > JAJZWQ01. Next base: position 3,157 of record JAKAUG010000154.1, read on the forward strand.
ACGGCCCAAAGGCCTCGCCCCAGCTGCAGACCCACTGCGGCACCCTGGCGCCGCAGCCACTCGCCCTGGTCCCGCGGCGCCACCGTGGCCAGGTGGGCCCCCACCTCTTCCACGGCCCGCACCAACTTGCGCCTGCGGTCCGCCGGAACATTCGAACGCAGGACCAGCACGGCGCCGACGGCGGGCCGTTGCAGCCAGGCCACGAGCGCCTGCTCCTCCCCCTTGGCGCGGCCGCCCTCGGTGCTCGGAGCCACCACCCACGGACAGTCTTCAACCACGACCACGCGTCCCCCGCCCAGCGAGGGGCTCTCCAGGGCGCCCACCACGTCGGCTGGGGTGCACGCTGGGCCCTGCAGCACGGTGGGACCGATCGGACCCGCGAGGGGGCCGAGGGCCCGGAGGACGGCGCGTTGCTGCAGACCGTCGGGACCGGCCAAGAGGTAGCAGGCCTTCACCTGGCCGCGGCCCACCGCCTCGACGAGACCCTCAAAGGGCAGGGGCATGGCGGCCACCCCCCACAGCGATGGAGAAGAAGCGATCCCCCAAGCCTGGGACCAGCCGAGCGGCCAGAAACCAGGGCCCTGGAGCCGGATAGAACAGCCGCGCCAGCCGCGCCGCCAGGGAGAAGCGGCGCAGAATGCGCAGCCGCACCGCGGCGACATACTGGGGCAACTCTCCGGCCAGGATTGCGGCCGACGCAAGGTGCCCGCTCTGCAGGGCATGGGCGATACCCTCCCCAAAGAGCGGGTCCGCGAGGCCCGCCGCATCCCCAAGGCGCAGTGCCGCATCCCCCACCAGCCGCGACGGGTCAAGACGCCCCCCCACGGGAATGGCGTGGCCCTGGCGGCGCAGCACCCGGCGTGTGCCCAGGCCCAGACGCGAGACGTAGGCGTCCAGCAGGCCGCGCAGCAGGGTGCCGCCCACGCCGGGACGCCAGGAGGCCACCCCGACCGACAGCACATCCCCCTTGGGAAAGACCCACCCGTAGCCCCCTGGGACCAGGTCGAAGTCTCCCCGCAGGTCCGCTCCCCAGAGCCGCTCGGGATCCTCCAACTCCGCCTCCAGCGCGCCGATGCGCGGCGGCGCGGGAGCAAGGCCCAGACGGACACCCAGGGGACCGGCGGATGGCCCGGTGGCCCCGTCACAACAGGCCACCACGCGGGCGCGGAGGCTCTGCCCACCAGCCACCAGTTCCGTGGCGCCGGAGAGCCGGCGGGCCTCCGTCACCGTCGCCCCCTCGCGCAACTCGGCGCCGGCCTCGGCGGCCAATCGCGCCAGCGCCGCATCCAACTCCGCACGCATCACCATCCCGACCGCTCCCTGGGGTGAGCGCACGCGCACCCGCTGACCACGATAGACGACCAGGGCTCCCGACGGCCACACGCGCACCAGGTGGCGCACCTCGGACGGCAACAGGTCCAGGGAGCGGCGCGTGAGCCCACCGCCGCAGGGCTTGTAGCGCGGCAGGCGCTCCCGCTCCAGGAGAACCACGGACGCCCCTCCCACCGCCAGCAGGCGCGCCAGGGTGGCCCCCGCCGGCCCGGCACCGATGATCGCCACGTCATGCATGACGCCC
>JAKAUG010000078.1 GCA_021827805.1 Bacillota bacterium
GGCCGAAGTGTGCCGCCCAGCCCGCGGGAGTGCTGTCGAAGAGGGCGTCCCGCGGGTGCGGATCCGCCCCCCCTTTCAACAATGCCCCGATGACCTCCCGGTGGCCGGCCTGGGCCGCCAGGTGCAGCGCCGTCACCCCCTGGCCGTGGCCGGGGCCGCCAAAGGTGCCCCGCCGGTTGGGATCGGCGCCGTGGGCCAGAAGCCAGCTTATGGTCGCCGCATCCCCCTTGGCCGCCGCCCAGACGAGCCCTGTGCCCCGGTAGGGGTCGGCATCGATATCGGCACCGCGCTCCAGGAGGAACGCCATCGCCTCGAAGCGCCCGTTGCGGCAGGCATAGACGAACGCCTCGTCGAGGACCTCCTTCGGGTCATCGCTGGGGCGCCACTCGGGAAAGCCCGTGTGGGGCCGGTAGAACGCGCGCTGGGCACCGGCCCGCACGCGCAGGTGGCCGCCAGGCGTAAAGAAACGGAGGAGCATGTCCATACGCCCCAGGCCGGCGGCGACCCGCAGGTTGGGCGGATGGATCCCGTGGCGCGCCAAGAGGTCCGCGGTGGTCCGATGGCCCCAGAAGAGGGTCTGCACCAGTGGCGTACCACCCTCGCCGTGGGCCGAACGACGCGGATCGGCGCCGCGGGCCAGAAGCAGGGCGGCCAGTTCGGCCTGGTCGCCGTAGCCGGCCTGGTGGAGGGGGGTCCAGCCCCGATCGTTGGCCAGGTCGGGAGGGGCGCCGTGCTCCAGCAGGAGGCGGGCGCAGGCAAGCGCCTGGCAACCGGCCGCCAGGTTTAGGAGGCTGTTGCCGTTGGTGCCCCGGGCGCGCACCAGATCCGGCTCTTGCTCCAGCTGGCGGCTCAGGGCGGCCACGTCCCCCTGTTCGATAGCGGCAAACGCCTCAAGGAAGGGTGCCGAACCCGCCCTGCCCGCGGCCAGGTCCTCGACGTGTCGCGCGAACGCGGCCCAGGTGGAAAATCCGTGTTGGCGCGCGACCACCCAGCGCGCATCCTCCATGCCCAGGGTCGCCGGCCGCACCTGGCCGGGCTCCACCCCTGTCAGGCGCGGATGCCAGCGGGTGAAGAGCTCCAGGGCCGAGGGCAGGCCGGAACGGGCCACGCTCAGGAGCCCGGCCGCCCGATCCTCGTAGAAGCGGGTGTCTGTACGGTAAGGGAGGAGCCGGGACTGGACGCCCTCTGTGAACCTGGGGTTCCGCGAGGGCTGCTGGGGCCCCAACCCCTGGTGCAGCATGGCCAATTCCCCCCGTCTCAGGTGGCCGCGCGCGGCGTGCAGGCGGTTCTTCACGGTCGGTACGGTGAGGCCCAAGAGCGCCGCCACGGCCGCCACCGGATGGCCCCCCACGTAGTAAAGCAGCACGACCGGGCGCATGGGCGCCGGAAGCGCCTCGACGGCCGCCCGGACCCGGATCTGCAGATCCCGGGCCTCGGCCTCATCCTCCAGGGCCGGGGAAACCGCCTCGGCGACCTCCGCTCCCGTCACCTCTCGGGCCTGCGCGCGGAGCAGGCGCCGCGCCTGATTGGACACGATGCGGCGGAACCAGCCGGCAAAGGCGGCCGGGTCGCGCAGGTCGGCCAGGTGCCGCCAGGCGACGGCGAACGCCTCCTGGGCCGCGTCCTGGGCGAGTTCCGGATCCCTGAGGATGCCGTAGGCACAGCCGAAGGCCATGTCGGCGAAACGGCACACGATCTCAGTGAAGAGGGCTTCCGCCTCTGGCGCGTCCTGTGCCCTTTGCAGGCGGGCGACGATCGCGGCGACATCGTCCACAGCATCCCTCCTCACCAGAAGGAGTGCGGGGCGGTCCGTTCGGTCTCCGCCCCGTTCTGGCGGCTGGACGCCCATGGCCGTCCTTCGGCGCACCGGTGGGGGCGGCCTTCAGGCAAGGCCCGTGGGAGGGTACTTGGGCTTCACGGGGCCTTGCGTCCGTCCCCTGATCGCTTGTGCACGATCCCCAGTTGGTCCTGTCCCCGGCATGCAGCCAGACTTGCCCCGCCGGGGTATCACAAGCCAACGCGATGACCTCGTAACGCTGGGACACACTGAAGGTCGGCGGCCGGCCTGAACGGGGCTCGTCGTGCAACCCCTCCAGACCCGCTGCCCTGAACCTGGTCCGCGACTTCTTTACCGTCTTGACACTGACCTCCAGGTCTTCGGCCACGCTGGCGACCGTTGCGCCGTCGGCCAGCTGCAAGATGATCGACGCACGCAGGTGCAGGCGATGTTCCACCCGTTGCCCGTTCGCCCATGCCCGCAGCTTCTCGCGCTGCTCAACAGCAAGTTCCAACCGTGCAGTTTGCCGCATCGCGTCTTCCGCACCCGCCTCCGCCGCTACCCATGCGTCTCAGCATGAGGGCCGGGGCGCGTATTGTCCAGTGCTTTTTTTCACCGCTGCCCGATGCGGGACCAGACTTACGGAATGTGCCACTAGCAGAGCGCTCTCAGCTCCATGTGGCGCTCAGGCAATCCCCCGCCGTGGCCCCAGGGGTGCGGAATGTCGGTTGGGAATGTCGGGGATTGGCAATGCAAACGTTGGGTCCGGTGCGCGGGTCGATGCCATAGGCTTCGCCCACGGGGGGACGGAGAGACGACGGAACCAGTGCCCCGCCTCGGCGATCATCAGTCGTTACCCGAACAGTCCGCCCCCGTGCTGGCACTCCATGCGACGCATCCTTGGAGGTGTGGCCCGATGCAGGATATGGAACCTCGCCCCAACCAGCCCACCGAGTTCGTTCCTGTGGCGGTGGCACCAGTGACACCGGAGGTCGTGCTGCGACAGCCGCCACAGGAGCCGCAGACGGCCTACGCCATCCGGCCGGCAGAAGGTTCAGCATTGAGGGCGCCGTCGCCTCCGACCATGGCCGGACGGGTGATCTGGTATATCAGCGGCGCGCTGTCGATCCTGTTGGGGTTTCGCTTCATCCTGGCGCTTCTCGGTGCCAATGCCGGAAACGGGTTTGCCCGGTTCATCCATGCAGCGACGGCAATCTTTGTCTCCCCGTTTCTGTCTCTGTTTGGTGAGACATCGACATACGGGACCTCGCACTTTGAGGTCTCTACCCTGGTGGCGCTGGTCGTCTATGCGTTGGTCGCCTGGGGTCTGGTGAAGCTGGTGAACATCACCCGGCCGCAAGCTCGGTAGAGTGCCCCGTGCCGGCGCCACGCGGGATGAAGAACTGACATATCGAGGTGGGTGGCAGGAGGCCTCGTGCGGTAGCCCTTGTGGAGCCTCGCTGTTGGTCGCCGCTTTCACTGCGGTACCCTCACACGAGCGTACCTGGGATGGGTTCCCCGAAACCCCTTGGCCGAAGGCGGAAGGGGGCCTCCTCCTCCCCATCGGTCACCCTGGCAAGCATGCTCCATAGCGATGACCGCTATGACCGCGATCCGCACCGACATCGTGGAGGTGCAGGTTGCGCAACCAGAAGCTGTTGACGTGGATGTTCGGCCTGATGACCGGCCTGGCGGCCGTGGCGGTCCTCTGGCTGGCCTCGCGGGTGCTGCGGTCGGTCGCGCCAGTGGCGACAGTCGCCGTGGCGGGTGCCCTCCTGGCGATGGTACTGCAACCGCTGGCGAACGCCATCCAAGGAGCCATCCGCTCACGGCCGCTGGCGGTGCTCGCCGTCATGCTCCTCGTTCTCGCCCCGTTCGTGGTCGCCGCGGTATGGCTGATCATAACCGTCCGGAGTGAGGCGAAGGGGTTGCTGGGCCAGCTCCCAACACAGCTGGTCTACGCCCGCACCCTGCTGACACAGTGGCAGACCGACTTGGCCACCGTGGGCATCCATGTCGATCTGGCAGGACAGTTTCCGACCGCCGCTGGCAGTGTGCTTCGGGACTCCATCCAGCTGTTATCGAGCGCGGCCACCGTCACAGCCGACACCGTGGTCACGCTCATCGTGGCGTGCTATCTCATATTGGACGGCGCCAAGATGATGCGCTCAGCCCACGACCGGCTGCCTCTTGCCTGGCGGGTCGGCGCCCGTGATGTGGCCTCCATCCTGTCGACCTCGGTGGTTGGCTACATCCGCGGCCAGCTCTTGGTGGCCGCGGTGTTCGGCGTCCTGATCGGCGGCTCCATGGCGCTCATGGGTTTGCCAGACCCTGTCCTCCTCGGCTTCCTGGCGGGGCTGTTTGAGATGCTGCCCATGGTCGGCCCGGTGCTGGCCGCGGTGGGACCATTGGGCTTGGCCTTGGCGCAACCGTTCCCTCACGTCCTCTGGGTGCTGCTGGTCTTTGTAGCGGCACAGCAGTTGGAAAGCCAAGTGCTCGTGCCACGCATCTCCGGCGCTGCCGTGCGCCTGCACCCGCTCACGGTGATCCTGGCGGTCTTCGGCGGTTGGAGCATCGGAGGTCTGGGCGGCGCATTTCTCGCCGTCCCGGTCGTCGCGGTGGGCCGTGACATGCTCCAGCTTTGGTGGCGGCCCGCACCGGGAACCTTGCCAGCCCCACCAGACCGGACGGTCAGACCGAGGGTCGATCAACACTCCCGGAAGGCATGAGGGGGTTGCTCATCTTCGTTGCACCCCGCAGGCGAAACACGGGCGCCCCACCCCGGATCGGGCCCCAGCCGCGGTGGAGCGAGGAATACACCTTCACCTCAAACACCGAGGTCAGCGCCGCAGGGGCTCAGGCTCCGAGACATCCTTAGCCTCAGACTTCGGCGCATCTAGCCTCCTAAAACCTGGGGATTCCAAAGGGGCTTGAGCCCCAAGGCTTGC
>JAKAUG010000055.1 GCA_021827805.1 Bacillota bacterium
ACCCGTCGTGACGCGCTGGCTCGTGGTCGCAGGTACCGCGGCCGCAGTCCTCGCCGGTGGCTTGGATGTGTTCGCCCAAAGCGGGACGTCGGCAAAGCCGCCCTCGTTCGTGGCGGATGTGGCGAGCCACCTGGGGGTCGCGCCCACCGCGCTGCAGCAGGCAATCGCGAAGGCGGATCTGGACCACATCGCCGCCGCGCAGGCCGCGGGCCGCCTGACGGCCGCCCAGGCTCAGAAGGAGACCCAGGCCGTGGAGGCCGGGCACTGGCGGTGGCTCGGTGCTGGTGGTGGGACGAAGATTCCGGCGCAGGTGCTGCGCCGGCTGGCCGCGGGGGCGGTGCGGACGACCGCGACATACACAGGCCTCGCCCCGGCGAAGGTACGGAGGCAGCTGCGGTCCGGCCAGACCCTGGCCCAGGTTGCCGCCTCGGTGTCCGGCAAGAGCGCGGCCGGGCTCGAGCAGGCGCTCGACACCGCGCTCCAGGCCCGGCTGCAAAAGCTCGTGGCCGTTGGTCACCTCAGCCAGACGCGGGAGCAGTCCCTGATGGCAGCAGCCAATAAGCGCCTGCCGGCGCTGCTGCAACGCCACTGGCACCTGGGGCCGAAGCGCTGGCCCGCCCTGGTGGGTGCCACCGCCCGGTACACCGGGCTCAGCCAGACCCAGGTGCGCACCGCCCTGCGGGGCGGCAAGAGCCTTGATGCCATCGCGGCCGGAGTGTCCGGCAAGAGCGCGGCCGGGCTTGAGCAGGCCGTGTTGTCTCAGATCCAGGCTCGGCTGCAGAAGGCAGTGAGCGGTGGGCACATGACCGCCGCACGCCAGAGCAGTCTGCTGTCCAAGGTCCAGAAGCTGCTGCCGCGGGCGCTCGCCCGCACGCCCAAGACCGCCCCGGCGTCCTGAGGGCCGGTTCCCTGTGGTGGGGACACACCGCCAGGTGCGGGTGTCCCCGCCATGGCGGTGGGCCATGGCCGCACTCGGGCCGGATGACTCCGCACGCAGGGACCGTGCCAGGGCCAAAGAACTTCCTGCCCCGTGTCCGTGGGGGGGAAGGGCCATGCGCGTGTCCTGGTTGCGGGCGCGGCCTCTTTTGGCCTGCGTGGCCGCGCTGCTCGTGGGGAGCGGCCTGTTGGTGGGCTGCGGGGCCCGCGCGCAGCAGGGAGACCTGGTCCAGTACGTCAACCCGCTGGTGGGCACCTCCGGCGGCGGGAACACCTTCCCCGGGGCCGATGTGCCCTTCGGCATGGTGCAGTGGAGCCCAGACACCGGCAACGGCAACAGCCCCGGGGGATACCAGTACAGCGCCCACTCCATCCGCGGCTTCAGCCTGACCCACCTGAGCGGGGCAGGCTGCTCCACCTACGGCGATGTACCCATCCTGCCGACCACCTCCGCTCCGGCGAGCGACCCGGCTGGCCTGCTCGCCGGCTTCTCCCACGGGCAGGAGCAGGCATCTCCGGGCTACTACGCGGTGACCCTGGACTCCGGTGTTCAGGCCGCGCTCACCGTGACCCAGCGTACCGGGATGGGGCAGTTCACCTTTCCGAGCGGCTCCGCGCCCACCCTGCTGATCAAAGCGGGCAGCAGCGCCAACCGCGACCGCCAGGCCCAGGTGACGGTGGTCGGGGATGACGAGGTCGACGGCCAGGCCAGCAGCGGGTCCTTCTGCGGCGCCGGGGACATCTACACCGTGTACTTTGCGGCCCAGTTCAGCCAGCCCTTCCAGTCCTTCGGCACCTGGCAGGGTGGTCTGATCGAGGCGCGGATGCGCCAGGCGGCCGGCCCGGGCTGCGGGGCCTGGGTGGGCTTTGCCGGCAGCACCAGGACCGTGCTCATGAAGGTCGGCCTATCCTTCGTGAGCGTGGCGGGGGCGCAGGCCAACCTGCGGGCGGAGGACCCGGGCTGGAACTTCGAGGCCGTGAGGAACCGGGCCCGCCAGACCTGGGAACGGGCGCTCGGCGCGATCCAGGTCAGCGGGGGCAGCGCGTCAGACCTCCGCACCTTCTACACGGCCCTCTATCATGCGCTGCTGCAGCCCAACGTCTTCAGCGACGCGAACGGCGCCTACATCGGCTTTGACGGCCGCGTGCACCAGGCCAAGGGGTACACGCAGTACGCCAACTTCTCGGGCTGGGACATCTACCGCTCCGAGGTCCCGCTGCTGGCCCTGCTCGATCCGCGGCAGACCAGCGATATGATGCAGTCCCTGGTGGCAGACGCCGAGCAGGGCGGCTGGCTGCCCAAGTGGCCCCTCGCGAACGGCTACACCGGTGTCATGAACGGAGACTCCGCGGATCCGATCATCGCGGGGGCCTACGCCTTCGGCGCCCGCCAGTTCGATACCCGGGCGGCCCTGGCGGCGATGGTGAAGGGCGCCACCCAGTCAGCCAACGGGGGGTACGTGGAGCGTCCCGGCCTGGCGGGGTACCTCGCGCTGGGCTACGTGCCAGGCAAGGCCGCGACCACTCTGGAGTACAACACCGACGACTTCAGCATCGCCCAGTTCGCCAGCGCGCTCGGGGACCAGAAGACCGAGCAGGCGTTCATGCGCCGGGCCCAGGGATGGCAGTTGCTGGTGGATCCCGTCACGGGCTTTCTGGTGCCCAGGGCGGCGGACGGCTCACTGCCCGCCAACTTCGATCCGCTCTCTCAGGCCGGTTATCGTGAGGGGGACGCCTGGCAGTACCTGTGGATGGTGCCGTTCAACCTCAGGGGGCTGTTCTCCAGTCTCGGGGGGCCCGCCGCGGTGCTCCCGCGCCTGGACACCTTCGTCACGCAGCTGAACGCGGGTCCGCAGGCTCCGTACTACTGGGCGGGCAACGAGCCGGGCCTGGAGATCCCCTGGGAGTATGACTTCCTCGGGGCCCCGCAGCAGACCACGGCCGTGGTCCGCTCGGTCCTCAGCCAGCTGTACAACCCCGGGCCGGGCGGGATTCCGGGCAACGACGACCTGGGGGAGATGTCCTCCTGGTATGTGTGGGCCGCCCTGGGGATGTATCCGGAGATCCCGGGGGTGGCCGATCTGGTGCTGTCGGCGCCGCTCTTCCCCGAGACCGTCCTGCACCTGGGTGACGGCCATACCGTCCGCATCCAGGCCCCCGGAGCCAGCGACCGGGTGGGATACATCACCGCGGCCCGCCTGAACGGCAGGGCGTACGCCAAGCCATGGGTGCCGCTGTCTCGGCTGAGTTCCGGCGGGCAGCTCAGCTTCACCCTCGCCAGCGGGGGGAACAAGGTGGAGTCCCTCTACCAGCTGGGCGGGGCGAGCGGGCCCCTTGGCCTGCCACCCGCGGGGGACACCTGGGGGACCGCGACGGCGGATGCGCCCCCGTCCTTCGGTGCCGGCACGCGGACCGCGCTGCCGCTGGCCACGCCGGGGGCCCTGACGGTGTCGGCCGGCGGACATGGCCTGGTCCAGGTCGGGCTCGACAATCTCGGCGCGACCGCCCTGACCGCCACGTGGTCCCTGACCCTGCCCCAGGGGCTCAGCGCCTCTCCCGCCGAGGGCCGACTGACCGTTGCGGCGGGCCAGAAGGCCCTGACGCCGCTGACCATCCAGGGCGGCTCCTCGGCGCGCGACGGGGTCTATCCCGCGCAGGTGACGCTGTCTGCCGGAACCCACCGCTGGGAGGCCGGGTTTCAGATCGTGGTGGCGCCACCGGGTTCCCTGCTGAGCCTTGTGAACAGCGTGGCCGTGAGCACCAACGCGGACCCGTCCGCGGCGGATGCCGACGGGGACGGCTTCAGCTATTCCGCTGAGGCCCTGGCCCAGGCGGGCGTGATCCCCGGGGCCACGATCAGCGCCCAGGGTCTCACCTTCACGTGGCCGAACGTGCCCGCCGGGCTGCCGGACAACGTCCAGGCGGCTGGCCAGACCATCCGGCTCACCCCCGCGGGTCATCCCACCGTCCTGGGTCTTCTCGGCATGGCGACCAATGGCCCCGTGGAGGGCACCGCCTCCATCCGATACACCGACGGGAGCGTGCAGGACTTCACCCTGGCCATGAGCGACTGGACCCTGAACGCGGGTGGGGGGGCTCTGGTGGGCGGAGATCAGGTCGCCATCCGCACGCCGTACCGCAACTCCTCTTCGGGCGTCGCGGACCACACGGCGACCATGGTCTTCGTGCAGACGGTGCCCCTGGAGGCGGGGAAGACCGTGCGGAGCCTGACACTGCCGCCGGCTGGCGGCTCGGGCGCCATCCACATCTTCGCCGTCGCGCTGGGCGGCTGAGGTCCGCCCGGCTGGGGGATTGCACCTCGCACGGGGCGCATGATACGCTGGCGGCGCCTAAGGGGAGCCGCGGCTGAGAGTGCGCCACGGGGCGCAGACCCTCACCACCTGATCTGGGTAATGCCAGCGCAGGGAAGGCGAAAAGAACAGGACCGGTGAAAGCCGCACCTGTTTCTGGCCGCCCTCCCCCCCACGGGGAGGGCTTTGTCTTGTCCGCCGTCGGGGTGCGCTGCTCGGGGGTCTCCTTGGGGTACGGCGCCTTCCAGGTGCTGGCCGGGATTGATCTGGAGGTGCGGCCGGGCTCGTGGCTCGCGCTGCTGGGGCCGAGCGGCTGCGGCAAGAGCACGCTGCTGCGCTGCCTCGCCGGCCTGGAGACCCCCGCGGGCGGCAGCATCGAGCCCCAGCCGCGCCTGGGCAGCGCGGCCCTGATGCCGCAGCGGGACTGCCTGCTTCCCTGGCGCACGCTTCTGGACAACGTGGCCCTGGGTCCGGAACT
>JAKAUG010000053.1 GCA_021827805.1 Bacillota bacterium
ACGCGCACCGTGGGCTAGCGTCACGGGCAGACAGGACGGTGGGAGAGGTGCATGGATCGTGACAAGCGGTGGTGCTTCGACGCAATGCGTGCGAGGAAGGCCGGAGGTCGCCGAGGTGCAGGAACTGATTGAGCGCATAGAGCGGATGCGCCGCCACCTGTGGCTGAAACGCGACAACCTGATGGCCCTTCTGATCAGATCGGCCTCAGAGGCGTCCTTGCGGCGCTCCGCCCTCGACCTTCTTCCCCAACGTGTCGATGGATCAAGCGGCCATCCCTGATCCGTCCACCCGTGAGGGCGAATCCTCTCCGTTGGCAATCAGCCGGCATGCTGGGGGTGAAATGCCATCGCGGGCGAGCCGATCCACGTCCCGGTCACCAAGACCATGAACCTGGATTGCGCAGAATACTGCGCCTGCCACTGAAGCTCAGAGGGACGAACCACAGCGCCGCAACCGAAAGGTGCGCGCGATGCGCGGGCGGCGTGCATGAGACCTTGGGCATGAGCTCGGACCCATGCGAAATGCGGGATGAAACCGCGGATCTCTCCGGAGACCAACATCGGCAACCTCGATTCCCTGGATCGGACGGTCGCCGTCTGGGACGGAGCCGTGACGTTCACCGGGCTGTTCTGGACCACCCTGGTGTGTTCGAGACAACCAAGACCGTCCACCGGAACGGTGATGAGGACCTGGCCAAGCCGCCGACCACAGCCAGGGAGTACGTTGCAGCCGTCAACCGCATCCGTGACAACAGCAGTACCGACCCCACCTGGGCAAGGAGCGCAACGGCGCCGCAAGGGTCGCCGCGGCACGAGTGTGTAGCTCGGTTGATCCAAGGGCGATTGTGCGTCGTGACGGTGATGTTCGGTACGGGGCGGCCCGCGCGGCGGCGTTCATTGCACAGGCGGCCACCCGGTCTCCGGTCAGTCCCACACGAGGGGCCGCGAGGAGAGGTAGAGCTTGGATATCTGATCCGTCGGCGTCAGCTGCACGTATGCATAGCCGCCCTGCACACGGAGCGCGACGAAGGACCAGCCCTCGGTGACGATACAACCGGCGATCGCAATGGTGCTATGCGCGTGTACCCAGCCCACGACGCGCGACCAGGGCACGGGCACGCCGGGGCCCGGTCCATAGGTTCCTGTGCCCATCCCGATCTCGTAGTACGCCGCCAGTCCGGTCGGCTCGCGTTGCGGTGCCCCCTGCATCTGGCGGTAGACGGCGGTGGCGGCGGCGCACCCCGGCTGCGTTGGTCCGCTCGCCGACATGGCCGTTGCCGGAAGGAGGCCAACGGCCAGCACGGTGCCCGCCAATAGACATCGCTGCAAGAAGTGCTGCACGGCATGACCCTCCTTTAAACTCGGCGATTCGTCGCGATGGTGGCCCTCAAAGCGCGGTGCGCGGAAGACTCCGCGGTGTGCGGCGGGGCGCGGGCCGAATGTGTCTGTCAGCGGCCCGACCACCGTGAGAGCAGCGTCGCCGCCAGCGGGAGTGCTGGCCCTGGCAGCCTTCGTCCCCTGCCCCGTGGCCTCGCCAGCGCTCTGGGTGGGGCGCCCCTTCTCACTGGAATCCACCCTAAACCCTGGCGTGCGCGTCGCACGCAATCCTGAGGGTGTCGCGCAACGGATTCCGCAACGCTGAAGGGTGGGTCTGAGCCGTTGGCGCAACGATCACACCATGACGCTTACACGGTTGGAACGCACCGGAGCCTGGCGGGCGGCCCGTCCACGGCATGGAGACCGCCCTGGCGACTCCGCCCACCGTGCCCGCCACTCCCTGGTCAGGGCAAGGCTGGCGCTGTCTCGCGAACACGCATCTCTCCTGCAGGGTGACCAGCTGGCTCGTACACCTCCAGCTGTCGGGCGACGGCACTCCGGCGGGCCCCGACGCCCGACACCCGCCTGGGGCGCCAGGCCGCATGAATGGGGCGTGGGGCCACCTCCCCCGACGCTGGCGGCGTTCGTTTGCGACCGCCTGCCCACCGTGCGGCGGCTGCTGGCGCGCCGGCCACGCGGACTCGCCACCTGTTGCGGCAGTGCCTTCCCGCGGCCCGCGGCCGGTCGGGGCCGGGCGGGAGTGGGTGGCGGAGGCGGCGATGCAGGCGCGGGGGCATCTGCGGGAGGGCTTCCGGTGCCCGGAGCACGGGATGGTGGGAGAACTGGTGCGGGCGCTCGCCGAGCGCCGGGGCTCGGGCCTGTGCGGTGAAGGGATAGGCCCCCCACGGAGCACGAAGGGTCCCCGGAGACGGATGTGCGCCCGCAGGCCGTACTCCGCGGGCGCACCAAGGGAGCATCACACGAGCTCTGAGCACACCGCTGGCCGCCGGAATCCTTCTCCCCTGGCCGAGCGCGCTCTGCAGGCCGCGGCGGGCGAGGCGATGCGCCCGAGCCTTCTGGAATGGACGTTGGCCGGAGCGCTGATGGGGGAAGAGGTGGCGGATCCGGCCGGCAACCTCTGAGGACGCTGGGATGGTCGGCAGGGGCATCGCAACGGGACGGCACCGCAGCACGTGGTGCTGGGCGGGCGCAAGGCGATGGTTCGTCGGCCGCGGCTGGTGGATGCCGAGGGCAAGGAAGTGCCGCTGAAGAGCCACGCAGATGCAGGACCTTCTCTGCGCCCTTTCCACCACGCGGGCGACCCGTCCCTGGGCATGAGGCCCCCTCCCCACCACAGAGATCGCCGCGCGAGCGCCGTCTCTGCACAACCATTCATCGGACCTTCTGGCGAACCACCGACCGCGTCTTGCGCGCTGCCCGCTTGTCCTGGGCAGGCACCGTCCCCCGGGCGAAGCATGTCCGCACGGCAATGGTGCGCTCATCGGGGCGTGTGGAGGCACACACCGTCCGCCCGCGCTGGACGAGGTCGCGAATCACATCCTCGCGGGCGGCCCACGGGAGGTGTCCCAGCACCTCCAGGGCAAAGTCGCTGCCCTGCACGACGCCCTGGACCGTGAAGTCTGGATCGGACAGTACGACTGCTGACTGCGCGACGCTGGACTCCACCGAGATCAGCCCGGCCGCCCCCAGAAGCTCCTCCAGTTGCTCATAGGCGCGTCCCCGCTTCCCCGGGTCGACGCCGTAGCGCTCAGCCAGGTCGAGGACCGGTTGGAACCAGGCGCGCATCGCGAGGAGGTCGAAGGCGCCCTGACTGGCCCCGATGACCGTCACGCTGCCGCCGGGGCGCGTCACACGCACCATCTCCGCGACAGCCTGCTCCGCGTTGGCGTATTCCAGGACGCCGATGGCCACGGAGGCGTCGAACCGGTCCTTGGCAAAGGGCAGCGATTCCGCGCGGCCCTGCACGAACGTCACGTTGCCGGCCCCGCGGATTGCGGCCTTCCGGCGGGCCTGGGCCAGCATCCCGACGGCGGGATCCAGGCCCACGACACTTCCCGCCTGCCCGACCGCCAACCACATCCCCCCCTCGAACATTTGCGTGCCGGGCCCACACCCCACATCCAACACCGCCATACCGGGCGCGAGCCGGCAGTATTCCGTGAAGGCCAGACGCTGGGCCTCAGCGTCTGGGTGGAAATGTGCCACGTACTGATCCCAGTTCTCGTGCAGGTTGAAGTGGGAAACCCAGGTCAGCCGCAGCCGTTGCGCGAGGTAGCCGGTGTCGGCAAGGAGCGTGCGGGTCGTCTCCAGCATCCGCAGACCTTCCGCCGTACCCTCCACGTACCGCCGCCCGTCGCGGACGGATAGCCGATAGTTGCCGGTGGCCAGCCCGAGCATGAGCTCATCGTCCAGGGGAGTGCTCCTCCACGGACGGTGTCTCGCCCCACTGACGAAGTCCTCTTCAGACATCTGCCCGTAGTGGGCAACCGCTCCCTGGCTTTCGTAGAAGGTGACCGCCAGGAAGACGAGCACCAACGGGCCGAAGCCGATCTTGGCCACGAACAGCTCCAGGCGGCGCACGGCCTCCGCGGCCACGGCTGTGTCCACGGTGATGTGTCCCACGCGCTCGTGTGCGACCGCCGCCGCCGAGCAGGTGAGTACTTCCAGGACTGCCTGCCGCCCCAACGACTTCGGTCCGGGCACCGTGCCCAGGGTCTGGGAGATGACGGGCTCACGCCAATACTCCCCTGCCAGGCTGACCGCCGCCTTGGACAGGAGTTCCTGGCTTTCAAAGGAGAACGACTCATTGGACAACCCGGCCAGCCATGGGTCGAGGATCAGCCCACATTCGAGGAACGTGCGCAATGCGGTGGCCAACACCGGGCGATCGAGAGTCACCGGACAGCCTCCTCACACAGTAAGGGCACACAGTGGGGGCAGGGCAGTGAGCCGTCACGCAATCTACCCGAGGCAGGCTCAGACCACGCATGGAGCGACGTGACGCGGCGGCCGCACCATGCCTGAGGCCGCGACTGGGGCCCAGGGATTGCTGAGCGGGACCGCGGTCGCGCCAAATGAGGGCGGGCACGGAACCGGACCGGCCGCCGCGTCATGCCCCCCTCAGGCTGCTGCCCGCACCGGACGACCGGGGGGTCGGTCTTGGGCGGTAGCGTGGCAGGATATGGGCCGGAAGGGAGTCCGCGACCCGGACGACCTTCCAGTGGTCCAGGCTTAGCGGGGCTTAGCGGACCGGACCCAACGGAAAGCGGCGCCGCGCCAAGGCCCTGGATCATCAGGCGATCACCAGCCAGTATCCGCGGCCGCGGTGGCTGAGCAAGACGGACGGACGCTCAGGCTCCACTTCAATCTT
>JAKAUG010000261.1 GCA_021827805.1 Bacillota bacterium
GCGCCCGCTGTTGACGGCCACGGCCACCGCCGCCGCCGCTCTGCTCCTGCTCCCCGCCTGCCGGGCGCTGCCTGCCGCGATGCGGTCGGTCCTGCCCCTGACGGCCGCGCTGCCGCCGCCGGGGACGCCCGCCGCTCCCCTGCGGGCGGTGCTCCCAGACCTGCAGGCGGCGCGCTTTGCCGTCTACCTACCCGCATCCCTGCCAGCACCGGGGCCGGGCGACCGCTACCTGGTGACCGCCCAGGCGAGCCCTGACACCTACGAGATGTCCATCCACCTCACGAACGCGACGGCCCCGCTCGGCGGCGGCGGCACGTCGTCCTGGTCTGGCTTCCTGGGGCTTGTGCGCGGCGGTCCGGCGGTCTGGGTGGAGCGGCAGGCCGCCCAGGACGCCGTGCTGCCGCCCGCGCGCGGAACGCCCGGCTCCCTCGCCCTCCCAGGGGGCTGGACGGCATGGCGATATCCTTCGGGCGCCGTCCTCTGGCAGGAGGGGGGATGGCGGTACGGCGTTTCCGCCGACACCCCGGCCGAGGCCGGCCGGATCGCGGTCAGCATGGCGGAGATCTTCGGGCGGTCGGGCAGCCCCCTGGGACGCGGGATCCGCGGGGAGGTCGTGCGGGACTTCGGTGCCGACGGGGGCAGCTCGCTCGTGCTGTGGACCATCGGAGGCTACGCGTACGAGGTGTGGGGGCGCGATGCCGCCGCCTTCCCGCTGCTGAGGGCCCTGGTGCGGGTCGAGGGCTGAGGCGCCGCTGGCCAGGAACGGCGGCGCCGCACCCGGGTCCGTCGGCCCACGCCGAGGAGGCCCGGCCCTGGGCGCGACGTCCAGAGCCTGGACACACGCAGATCGCAGGGGGTGGGCTTGTGGGCGAAGCGCTGGCGCGCCGCCTGGTCTTCGCGGAACCGCGCCACGCGGTCCTGCGATCCGAGCCCCTGCCTGAATCGGGTCCGGGCCCTGGTGCGTGGTGAGTGGAGTCTGATCAGCACGGGTACCGAGCTGACCGCCTGCACCGGCGAGTTCCCGCGCCAACACTCAGCACCCATGTGCGCTACAGGTTCACACCGGGATACAGCCCGGTCGGGGTCATCGAGGCCGTCGGCGCCGGCTGCGCGCTCGGCATCGGACAGCGGGTCCTCGCCGAAGCGCCGCACACAAGCCACTTCCTCCTCGCGGAGCCGCAGGGGCAGACTGGCTCCTCCCCGGCGGCATGCTCGTGCCCGGCGGCGGACGACACGAGCTTTCACACCCTGGCCCGCATCGTGATGAACTGGGTGCGCCTGTCGCGGATCGCGTTCGGGGAATCCGCCGCGGGGGTGGGCCTCAGGTTCCTCGGTCAGCTGGCCGTCCGCTCTCTGCGTCTGCCGGCGCCTTCCCGGTCATCGCCGTCGCCCCTCCCGTCGGCGCCTGCAGCGGGCCGGAGCCAGCGGCGCCGACGCGCTGCTCTCACCTGGGGACGGCGACCCCGTGACAGCGCTCCGGGAGGCCAACTGCGGGCGCCTGGCGGACATCGTGATCGACGTGACGGGAGCAACCGGGGTCGTCCCGCTGACCACGCGCCTGGCCAGGGTCTTGGGTCCGGTGGTTGCTACTCGGCTCGCCCAGGGGCCCGGTGACCGTGGACCCGCACGACGAGATGCACACCCGCGGGCTGGAGGTCAGCGGCGCCCACGCCAGCACCATCCCCCGCCAGGACTCGCCGCACAGCCCCTGGACCATGCGGCGCAATGCCGCTTCCTGACCCTGCTGGCGTCCGGCCGGCTCAAGGTCGGGCACCTCATTCGCCACCGCCTTCCACGCTCGCGGCCGCTGAGGCCTACGCGCTGCTGGACGTCCTGCTCCAGTGGAACGCGTGGAGGCGCTTCCGGACCAGCCGCCGACCTGGCGGCTCTGCGGGGATCGGGGCGCAGGGCTGCCGGGAGGGCCCGGCCCGGGGCCACGGCAGCCCCCGCGCCAGATTCGGTCCTCAGGCCGGCGCCGTGCTGCGGACGTGCAGGTCCCGCAGCTGGCGCGCAGACACCGTCCCAGGGGCGCCGGTCATGGGCTCGACGGCGCGCGCCGTCTTGGGGAAGGCGATCACATCCCGCAGCGAGTCCGCTCCCGCCAACATCATCACCAGCCGGTCCATCCCGAAAGCGACGCCGCCATGGGGCGGGGCCCCGAAGGACAGCGCCTCCAGCAGGAAGCCGAACTTCTCCTGGGCCTCCTCGGCAGACAGGCGCAGCGCGGCGAAGAGCCGGCTCTGCACCTCGGGATCGTGGTTGCGGATGCTGCCGCCGCCGACCTCCGTGCCGTTGATCACCATGTCATAGGCCTGGGCTCGCACCCGGCCCGGGTCGCTCTCCAGAAGCTCAAGGTCCTCCCCGAGCGGCGCGGTGAAGGGGTGGTGAACCGCGACAAAACGCCCCTCCTCGGCGTCCCACTCCAGAAGCGGGAAGTCCGTGACCCAGAGGGCCCGCCAGGTACCCTGCTCCCGCAGGCCGAAGCGATCAGCGGCCCAGAGGCGCAGTGCCCCCAGGGCCGTTGCGGCCACGGCCGGCTGATCGGCCACGACGAAGATCGCGTCCCCGGCCTGGGCGCCGCTGCCCTGCACCAGGGCCGCCAACTCGGGATCGGAGAGGAACTTGGTCACCGGCGACCGGACGGCCACCTCGCCGACCCGGCGCTCGGAGTCTCCACCCAACAGGAACCAGGCGAGCCCGCCCGCCCCGCGCTCCCGCGCCAGGGATGTCGCCCCGTCGAGTTCGGCCCGGGAGAGCAGTCCGCCGCCGGGGATGCGCAGGGCCCGCAGCACACCCTTGGCGGCCAGCACGCGCGCGAAGTTCTGGAAGGCGGTACCGGCAAAGCTGGCCGTCAGGTCCACGATCTCCACCGGGATCCGCAGGTCGGGCTTGTCTGAGCCAAAGCGCGCCATGGCCTCCGCCCATGTCAGGCGGGGCAGGGGCTCCAGCAGGACGCCCGCGGCGACGGCGCACGCCTCGCGGATCAGTCCCTCGGCCAGGGCCATCACGTCCTGGACCCGCACGAAGGACATCTCGATGTCCACCTGGGTGAACTCCGGCTGCCGGTCGGCCCGCAGGTCCTCGTCCCGCCAGCAGCGGGCGATCTGATAGTACCGCTCCAGGCCCCCGACCATGAGCAGCTGCTTGTACAGCTGCGGGGATTGCGGCAGAGCGTAGAAGCACCCCGGCGCGTTGCGGGACGGGACCAGGTAGTCCCGTGCGCCCTCGGGGGTGCTGCGGGTCAGGGTGGGGGTCTCGATCTCCACGAATTCTTGTCGGTCCAGATATTCTCGCACCGCACGGGTGAAGGCGTGCCTCAGGCGCAGATTGGCCTGGAGCCGCGGGCGGCGAAGGTCCAGGTAGCGGTAGCGCAGCCGCACGGCCTCGTCCACGTCCTCCCCAGGCTGGAAGGGCAGGGGGCGGGACCGGGAGAAAACCTGCACCGCGCTCGGCTCCAGCTCCACCGCCCCGGTGGGAAGCTTGGGGTTGACGTTGGCCGGGTCGCGCGGCACCACCCGGCCCCGCACGCCCACGGTCCACTCCCCGCGCCACTGGCGGGCCGATTCCCACACTTCGGCGCTGCGCCGCGGATCCACCACCATCTGCACCAGTCCGCTGCGGTCGCGCACATCGACGAACAGAAGACCCCCATGGTCGCGGGTGGTGTCCACCCACCCGCAGACGGTCACCTCGCTCCCCACATCCTCGGTCCCGAGTTCCCCGCACCACACCGTCCGCAGCGTTTCCATCAGGCCCTCCCCCGCTCCGCCCGGGATTCCCGCGATGAGGCCCCGGTCAACAGCCCCGACCCAAGGGCTTCCCTGGGCACGCTCCTCGCCCTCCGCCATGCGGCGCACCACCACGTCGCCGCTCCCCTCCAGGATCGCCACCCAGCGTGCCCGCAGCCGGTCCGCCAGGCGGAACTGGGCCTTGAGGCCGCGGCCGAGCGGATCGAAGTCCGCGCCAAGGCCCGCCTGCCGGCCGACGCAGAGCGGGAAGGCGACCTCGTCCGCGCCCGCCAGGAAGATGTTCGGCACCCGCTCGTCCGCGCCGGCGACACCCTCCTGCTCCAGGACCAGGAGCAGCCGCTCAAGCCCGATCCGAAAACCCGCCGCGGGGAGGTGCGGGCCACCCAGACCCTCGACCAGGTCGTCGCAGCGACCGCCCCCGCCCACCCCGGACTGGGCCCCGAACCCCCCGGGCACGAACTCGAAGACGGTGCGGGTGTCATGGTCTCGATGGCGCGCGGCGCATCCCGCCTCGCCTCGCGATCGACCTTGCAGTCGAGCAGGCGCGGCGGGTTCTGCTCGAACCTGCGCTGGCAGTCGGCACACAGCCCGGGCAGCCGCTCGCGATCGTAGTCCCGCAGCGCCTGCCGGTAGAGGGGACGGCAGACGCCGCGGCCGATCGAGTTCACGTGCGCCACCGCGCCGCGGATGCCGGCCTCGGCCAGGAAGGCCCCCAAGCGCCACATCAGTTCCGCCTCAGCCTCGGGGCCGGGCACGCCGAAGACCTCGCAGCCGAACTGTTGGTGCTCCCGCGGCCGTCCCGCCTGCGGCCGCTCGTGGCGGCAGGCGGCGAGCGGCACATACGCGCGCACCACAGGCGCCGTGCCCTCCGGGCGCAGGATCAGCCCGCGCTGACCCCGGTCCTGGAAGTCGCAGGTCTCCCTCTGCACCA
>JAKAUG010000079.1 GCA_021827805.1 Bacillota bacterium
GGGCGCCAGCGCAATCCCTTGTGGCTCTAGGCTTCTGGCTGGCGCGCCCGGCAGGATTCGAACCTGCGACCCGCTGATTAGAAGTCAGCCGCTCTATCCAGCTGAGCTACGGGCGCTCCTGGTGGCCGAACCTGGAGCGGGTGAGGGGAATCGAACCCCCACTGCGACCTTGGAAGGGTCGTGCCCTACCATTAGGCGACACCCGCGTTCGGCAGTTCTCCGCCCTCGACGGAGCTGGTCGGGGCGGCCGGATTTGAACCGGCGACCTCGTGCGCCCAAGGCACGCGCGCTAACCAAGCTGCGCTACGCCCCGCTCAAGTGGCCGCATCCGGCCCGCGATCACCATTGTATGCGCGGTTCTGAAGCGGCGTCAACGAACCGCGCCGCCGCGCCGCCGCATGCGGCGATGAGCAGCAAACGCCGTGCAGTTCAAGATCGGACCTCTGGCGGTCGTCGCCGTGCGAGGCCCAGCGGGGTGCGAAACGGTCCCTGTCCGAGCGGGTTGTCGGCCAGGATCTGGCGGAGCAGGGATCGGTCGATGCCCGGACTGGCTCCCAGCACCTCGCCTCCCAGGTCGTTGAGGTCCACCACGGCCACCGGCGCGCCCAGCCGGAGTGATGTCTTGCGGGCCAGGGCATCCGGGTTCTCCGGATGCAGGACGATGTAATCGTTGAAAGGTGGAAGCGCCCAGTCGGTGACCCCGTCGATCGAGGCGACCTTCTGGCCAGCGATCCGATAGAAGTCCCCACTGCGGCCAAGGGCACGGCTGGCCACGTGCACGGCGCAGGCCGCAAGGATCCGGGGCACGCCCGCCTCGCGGAGGGCCACCTCCATCGTGGTTGGCCGCCCCAGTCCGCGGCCAAACGGCGTGCGCTTCACATGACGACTCAGAAAGACCGCCAGCGGTCGGGGCTGAACCGCGCGTTCCTGCACAAGCCTGCCCTGGGCGATGGACACGGCCTTCTGGCCGACGAAGACCAGGTCGCCCGGCCGCAGGTGCGGCCTGCAGTAGCGCACGACCAGGGCGCTGATGTCCTCGCCCGGACGGATCACGTGAGTCCGGATGAGCAGGCGGTCCCATGTCTGATCACCCACCTGAATGGCCGTGACGCCCACGACCTTCCCGGTGTCCTCCGGTCCCGGCGTTCCGTTTCCGGTTCCTCCCGCCGAGATGCGGCGCGCGTCGCGCCGGGGCGGCATGCCGACCGGAGGAACATCGCGGCTCTGAACGGCGACTGGCAGGAGCGTGGGCCGCTGGGAAAACATCAGGCACCATCTCCTGTGCCACCATACGGCTGCCTCTGGTCCTGAGTGCCGGTCCCGGCATCGCCAACCCGAATCTCGCTCATCCTACCGGCCGGGGGGTGGACGCGTGCGCGCAGGAGCGCGTCGGTTGGCAGCCGTGTTGATATTGGGGGGAATCATCGGGACGGGCTGGAGCCTGCGGGGCGCCCATCTGGTGCATCTGCCCCTGCCGATGACCGTCCACCTGACCTCGCCATGCGGGGGGGAGAACCTCGAGGAGGACTCCTTCCCGGCCATGGCCCTACCCTCGGCCTCTCAGGGACCGGGCGGAACATCCGATGCGCCCGGCGCG
Source organism: Bacillota bacterium (assembly GCA_021827805.1). GTDB lineage: Bacteria > Bacillota > Sulfobacillia > RBS10-35 > JAJYVN01 > JAJZWQ01. Next base: position 1,598 of record JAKAUG010000079.1, read on the forward strand.
CCGGATGGTCGTCCCGAAGAGTTCGTGCCGAACCCGACGGCCTTTCAGGCCGTGCTTGATTCCGTTCATGCGTCGGTGCGCATGTCCGAGTTCCAGACGGGGTTCACCCACGCATCCCCTTCGCAGGCGGCCAATATCGCCCTGACCGCGCGCAGGCTGAACGGCACCGTGGTGCGCCCGGGCGCCGTCTTCTCATACAACGACGCAGCCGGCCCCTTCACCGCGCAGGGCGGTTATGGTTGGGGGCGGATGTTTGTCGGCAACCGCATCGTACCAACCATCGGAGGCGGGGTCTGCCAGGGGGCCTCCACGCTGTACAACGTGGTCCTGCTGGCCAACCTGCAGGTCGTGGAACGGCACGCTCACGGCCTGACCGTGCCGTACCTGGAACCGGGTCGCGACGCCACCGTCACGGAGAGCGGCGGCCTGGACTTCCGCTTCCGCAACAACTACCCATGGCCCGTGGTTCTGTACGCCCAGGCCCAGCAGCGCAAGCTGTCGATCGCGGTCTGGGGCCAGAAAGCCCCGCCCCCCGTGCGCATACGCACCGAGGTGCTGCAGACAACCCCCTTCACCACGGAGTACATCACCGACCGCAGCCTGGCACCCGGTCAGGAACGCGTGGCGGCCGCCGGCCAGGGCGGCGCGACGGTGCGCACCTGGGTCGTGGTCGGAGAACCCGGAGCAGAGACCGAACGCTACCTGGGCCAGCACACATACCGTCCCAGTCCCCGCGTGATCCTGCGCGGACCCACGACCAACTGAGGGGCGGAGCAGGCGGGAGCCGCCTGCTCCGCGAGCATCCCTAGGCGCGCCGCCACAGCCGCACGCCGACCCACGAAGCCGCAGCCAGACCGACCGCCGAGAGGACCCACGGATTGGACAGCAGGTCCAGGGCGCGACGGCGCGCGGGACGCCGCATCCGGACACCCAACATGCCCATCACCCCCGGCCTAGTCTGCCCCGTGCGGGCTCGCGTCCGCCGCGGCAGACGTCGCCGACGGTCACGAAGCGGGCAGCACCTCCGGGTTCACGCAGTGCTGTGGTCTTTTGCCCAGCAGGACGTCGGCCAACCCCGCCACCGCCAGCGCCGCCATGGCCCGGCGCGTCTGGACGGTGGCGCTGCCGATGTGCGGCACCGCGATCACGTTGGGCAGCGCAAGCAGGGGATGGTCTGGAGCAAGCGGCTCCGTCGCGAAGACATCCAGCGCCGCGCCCCAGATGCGGCCCGCCGCCAGCGCTTCCACCAAGGCGTCCTCGTCGCAGAGGGCACCCCGCCCGACATTGACCAGGATCGCCTCCGGCCGCATCCGCGCGAGCTCGCCCCTGCCGATCAGGTGGTGGGTACTGGGCCGCAGCGGGGCGGTCAGCACAACGAAGTCGCTCTGCGCGAGGAGCTCCTCCAGGGGGACGTGGCGCGCCCCCGTGCGCGCCTCAGCCTCGGGTTTGCGTGACGGGCCCGCATAGAGCGTGCGCATACCGAAGCCCAGTGCGCGGCGGGCCACCGCCTCGCCGATGCGTCCCAGGCCCACGATGCCAAGGGTACGCCCGTGGATGTCCTGCCCGGCCATGAAGAACGGAGCCCAGTCGTGCCAAGCGCCCTCCCGCACCGCCTGCTGGCCCGCATACAGCCGCCGCGCCGAGGCCATCAGGATGGCCCAGCAGAGATCGGCAGTACTCTCGGTCAGCACACCGGGCGTGTGGCAAACGGCGATCCCGCGCTTGGTGCACTCCGGCACGTCGATGTGGTCGTAGCCCACAGCCATGGTACTCACGGCACGCACCAGCGGGGCGTTGTCGAGGAGGTCGCGATCGATACGATCGGTCAGCAGGACCAGCAGGCCATGGCAACCGCCCACTCGCCTCAGGAGATCGGCGCGCGGCATGGCGGTCACCTCCTGGGGCCAGACCTCCACCTCGGCGATGGCGGCAAGGGGCTGCAGGAGGTCGGCCGGCAGAGCGCGTGTGATCAGAACTCGGGGACGTGACATGAACCCTACCCCCTTCCGGACGATGGTTCGCCGGCTTCGACCACCCGGTCCTTCCCAGACGTCTTCGCGCTCAGGTACGCCGCGTCGGCCCGCCCCAGGACCTTGGCAGGCTCTCCCTGGCCCCTTCCCGTGGCCGCCGGGCTCAATCTCAAACGCAAGTGGGACCGGACGTTCCGGTATCCCACCGCCGGAGAGAGAAAGCGCGCGGCGAGCTGACACAGGATCCGCCGGAGACGGCGGGCGACCGGGCAGCGTGAACAGGCTGCCCCGGAGGCGAAAGCCTCGGGCGGGACGAACTGGAGATCGGGATGCCCCGGCAAAGGTCCGATGCCCTGGCGCATCCCCGCAAGGGGAGGCAGTGGTGGGGCTGGTTGCTGGCGGTGCGTGCACGGCACGGGACCTGCCCCGCGACTCCCTGCCGGTGATCCGCGGACTTCGGGTGCCCGAAGCGGGTCTCTACCCCCGGCAGAGGCGGCACGAACAGCGGTTGTCCGGGTTTGTCAGGCAAATCCGGCAGCCGCTTACAGCACAAAATCCTCGCCCCCGTAGCGGAATGCCGCGTCTGCCGGACGGAGCGTCGCGTCCAGCGTCCTGGCCACCTCGCGGGAGCAGGTCTCCGGCCCGATGGCGGTGTCGGTCGTTAAAGCCCTTGAAGTCGTCCAGATCCAGCAGGCACAGGGCAAAGGGCGCGCCGGGGCGGCCGCGCACGGCGCCCTGCCCTCGCGGGCAGCGGTGCAGATGCCTGCGCCTGTAGAGGCCCGTCAGCGGATCCAGCAACGCGCCCTGAGCAAGGTGCCACGGCCAGCGGGCCGAACGCGGCAGGACGAGCCAGAGGCGGGTCACGCCCGGGAGGCTAGGGAGACCGCGCCCCAGCGGTGAGGCGATCAGCAGGAAGGTGCCGTCGGCTGCGGTACCGAGATCCCCATACAGGCGCCTGCGCTGGTCCGGCACATTCCCACCCATGCAAATCGTCGGCGGAGCGGTCTCCGCTTTGAGGGAGGTGCGTCTGGTGCCTGAGGCCCCTGGTCCCGACGACCAGCGACTGCGGACCCTCCTGGCCCAGCTCAAGCATGTGGCGGTGGTCGG
>JAKAUG010000499.1 GCA_021827805.1 Bacillota bacterium
GCAACCGGTCCGGCGCCGACGCCCCAGGGGGTCGACAAAGCCAGACGTATCGCAAAGGCGGTCGGCAAGACCGTTCGATATATCTCACCGTCCGAGTCGATCCCGTGGCGCACGGCCTGGACCGCATCGCTCTGGGAAAGCCGCTCAAGGTACGCATTGAGTGGACCGCGTAGAGATGCTGCGTCTCCGGGTGTCAGCGGGAGCGGGCGAGGTCTGGGACGGACGATGGTCTGAGATCGGGCTGGCGAGTCCTCCGTGGTGGTCATACCCTTGCGCCATGGGACGGCGGGAGAGTGGCAACATCGAGAGGGCGGACCTGGCTGCCCGCAACGCCGAGCTGGAGGCGGAGAACCGAGTGCTGCGGCGCCAGTACCAGGCATCCGTGCGCGAGAAGGAGCGGTTGGAGCGGCGCGTCGGGGCGCTGGAGCAAACGATCTCCTCGCTGCGCGCCGCCTTGGCCAAGGCGCAGGCCACGTTGCGCACCCTGCGGCATCTGCACTTCGGCCGCGGCAGTGAGCGGGGCGCGGTCCCCAGGTCGGAGCCGGTGGCCGCGCCGGAGGCGGAACAGCCCGCGTCGGCCGAGGTGCCGCCGACAGAGACTGGCGCCCGGCTCGGGCACACCGGCCACGTGCGGCGTATCCTCCCGGATATCTCTGCCAGCACTACCGCCGCGACTGCGGGTGCGCGGGACCCCGCAAGGTGATCACCGCACCGCGCTCGGCTCAGGTCATCGCCAAGGGGCTGCTCTCCGCCCGCGCGATCGTCCGTCTCTGCGTCGACAAGTTCTGGCTCGGCCTGCCCCCGCAGCATACGTTGCGCGCGCTGGCCCTGGAGGTGCCCACCCCGCCCATCAGCCAGGGCGGCGTCACCCGGACCTTCCAGGCCCTCCGCCCGCTCCTGCGGCCCCTGTATCTCGCCATCTGCCAGCGCGTCCCCGCGCAGGTCCTGGTCAGCGCCGACGAAACGACCGCGACCGTGCTGGCCGGTGGCGCTGAGGACGGGCCCTCCGACAAAGCGCCACGGCAGCGGGCTCCCGTTGCGATACCCGCCTGGCGCAACAAGATCGGGACCACCCAGCTTCAGAACGTGGCCCTGTACGTGCCGCAGGTCCTGGGCCCCGATGCGCCCCCCTCGGCCCCAGGGCGGTAGGTGCGTGACGGCGCACGGCGAAGGGGCCTGTCCCGGGGAGGTGGGCCGGTGCCCGCCCGTGCGATCTTCTTCGACTTTGACGACACGCTCCACGACTTCACGGGGAGCTTCCGGCACGCGTTCGCCGCCGGAGCGACCGCCGTCTGCCCGGGGGTGGGGCCCGCCGGCACAGACCAACTGCGGGAGGCCTGCCGTGAACCCTGGGACGAGCTCTGGCAGGCCTTCGTCACAGGGGGCCTCGATGAGGACGCGCTCTGGGCGGGCCGGGCGCGGGAGGTGCTCGAGCGCTGCGGGCGAGCCGCCGAGCCCGAGCTGATCCAGCTATTCCGCGACCACTACACCCGGGCGATGCTGGGGAACCTGCGGCTGTTCCCAGACGCCTCCGGGGCCCTGGAGCTGGCCCGTGGGGCCAAGCCGGTCCCCATCCTCGCGATCCTGACCAATGGGCCACGCTCGGTGCAACGCCAGCGCCTGCAACACCTGGGCCTGGACCGGCTGACGAGCTTCCAACTCATCTCGGGGGAACTCGGCGTGGCCAAACCGCAGCGCGCCTACTTCGCCCGGGCGCTGGAACTCGCCGCCGTGCCGGCCCGGGACGCCGTGATGATCGGCGACAACCCGGCGACAGACATCGCCGGGGCCCGGGACACCGGACTGCACGCGGTCTGGCTCAACCGGGCTGGGTTGCCCTGGCCGGGGCCCGGGGAACCCCCGCCCGAGGCTCCGAGCGTCCTGGCAGCCGTGCGCTGGGCGCTCGACACGGTGTAGGATTCCCGGCGAGCCTGCCCCACGCGTCGGACAGGAGGCTGGCGTGCGCGCCTGGCAGCGGCTGCGGAAGAGCCTCGGGCCCGTGACGGCACACAACTTTCTCATCGACGCCAGCGCGGCCGGCCTTTTCGCCATCTTCCAGGCCCTCACGGCGCCGTTCGTGGCCGTGGTGGCGGTGCGGCGGGGCGCGACCCCCCTGGAGATCGGCCTGATCGCCGCCGCGCCCAGCGTCGCCATGCTGCTGTCCGCGTGGTACGCCCGCCTGGCCGAGCGCTGGTCGCGGGTGGGCATCGTGTCCTGGTGCACGGGGATCGCGCGCCTGTTCCTGCTCGTTACGGGCTGGACGCACGGCATGGGGCTCTACCTGCTCTCCTTCCTGGGCTTCAACGTGCTGAGCGCCGCATCCAACCCCGCCTACACCTCCCTGGAGCGGGATCTGTATCACCAGAACTGGCGCGGCCGACTCATGGCGGGGGTCCGATTCACGCTCGGCCTCTGCCAGTTCGCCACCATGCTGGTGGCGGGCCAGCTCCTGGACCGCTGGGGCGCCGGGCCGGTCTTCTCGCTGGCGGTGGTCTTCGGCCTCGGTTCGGCGGCCGTCTTCTCGCGGATGCGGGAGCCCGCGCGGCCCCCCGCCGCCGAACGGCGGCGGGGGCCGGGCCTGCGCGCCACGCTGGCAGGCGACCCGCGGCTTCGGCGCATGCTCGTGGCCGTCATGCTGGCAGGAGGGGGGAACCTCCTGGTGCAGCCGGGCTATCCCATCTACCAGGTGCACGTCCTGCACCTGAACAACGAGGGGATCGCGCTGCTGACCGCGATGTGGTCGGTGGCCTGGATGGTGGGCTACCCGCTCTGGGGCAGGCTCTGCGATCGCAGTCGGCCAGCCCGGGCCGTGGCGGCGGCGTTCTTGCTGTATCTGTTCCCACCCCTCTGCTACGCCCTGGGAGGACACCTGGGCCTCTTGCTTGTGGCCTCCGGGCTGCAGGGCCTGGGAGACAGTGCCCTGGACTGCGGTTGGCAGAACCACGCCATGCGGCTCGCCAACGAGCGCATCGACGCCTACGCCGGGGTCTACTTCGCATTCCTGGGGATGCGCGGCACGGTGGCCCCACTCCTGGGGGCGGTGGTGATCAGCCGCTGGGGCTTGCGCCCGCTGTTCCTGGGCGGCATGGCCCTTGTCGCCAGCGGCGTGGTTGTCGCGCGCCATCTGCCCGACGGGCCGCTCGAGATGCGGTCGGAGGGTCCCGCCGTCACGCCTGGGCTGTAGGGGGGGGCGCGTGGCGGCCACCCCTCGTGGCACGCGGCCTACCGCCAGATCGCCGCCGCGGCGCCGACGATCACCCAGGGGCCCACCAGCGCGATGATGGCCAGCGTGCGGGAGCGGCCATCCATCCGGTGGAGCCCAGAGGGCGAAGCCAGGTCACGCGGGTACGGATCAAGCTCGGCGCCGGTTGCCGAGGCCAGCACGACACGCGCGCATGCTCGGGGATCCCACGTGAACACGGTGTGTTCGTGACCGTCCGCTCTCAGCACCCACCGGTACGGCCCCGCGCCCAGAGACCGGACGGCGGAGACCGCCGAGCGGCATCGCGGCGCGGCAGGCGCGGGCGAGGCGCAGGGTCTGCCCCTCGTTGTGGGCCCCACGCCGAGACCGCGGGAAACCAAGCGTGGAGGAGCCATCTCCAAGTGCTTCGCGGCTTCCAGGGCCTTCGCCCCTTCAGCCCGGGCTCGGCTCCCCCTTGTCCTCCTCATCGGAGGGACCCCGTTTCGGAGGGGCGGGATTCCGCCTTTGCGCGTACGGGCTACCGGTTCGCTCGCCGCCCAAAGGCGACGTTGTCGCGGCGCTTCGACGCCGGGATTGCTCCCGCTCGCCGGCCGCCTGCCACGAGGCTTCCTGGTCGCTACCTCGGCCGGACTTGCACCGGCTGATCTCATGGAGCTTCGTCTCGGTACACGCGAAAGCCGGGGGCTTGCGCCGCGATTTCGGTCAGCGGGACGGGTGCCCGTGCAGCCAGGTGGTTGTACCGAGGGTGCCTCCCGGCTGACCGAGGTCCTGGGAGCGGACCTGCGGTTTCGCGGGCACCCGGGAGGAACGGAATGGCCCGCTGCGTTGTCGGCGCGAGGAATTCCGTGTCGGGCTCTCACGTCATGCCCGCCAACTGGCCGGGCCGGCGCATCTCCTTGCCACGCACTGCGGGATCTCCGCCAGCGTCCCCAGGCTCCCCTCCCGGAGTCCGCGCGCCCGCCAGCAGCCTCCCGCCAGCGGGAGGTCGCGGCCGCAACCGGAGGCTGCGGACGCCGGGCAACCCCCGAGCGCGACCGTTCACGGGCAGTGTTGCCGGCAAGAGCGGCGATGGCCCCGGACGGTCTCAGCGGGCACGGCTGGCTACCGGCAGACCCGCTCCCCGAAAAGGTTCAGGAACGCCTCGGCGTCCACGCCGACCGCAATGCGGGCGTTGGGTGCCACGCCGCCGCGCGCCACGGTCTGCCCGCGCACCAGGGGGGAGCCCAGTTCCACGGCCACAGCGGCTTCCCGCCACGTCAGGAGTTCCGGGCGGAAGACGGCCGCAACGGCCAGGGGGTCGTGCAGCACCGGACAGAACCCCTCGTCCCTGTCCCATCCGCGCTGCCAGGCGCGCACGAAGCGGGTCAGCGCCTGCTCCGCGGCCCCGCGTGCCGAGGCGAGCGTCCTCAGATCACGATCCCGCAAGACGACCTTCGTCGTGA
>JAKAUG010000491.1 GCA_021827805.1 Bacillota bacterium
CTCCGGCGAGAGCACCTCCACCTCGCCCAGGCGTGCGCCCAGGCCCTGCACGGCCAGTCGCCCAAGCAGTTCGCCCAGGCGCGTCGCGGGCCCCACGACCTCCCAGTCGCGTTGGGAAAGGGCCGGCAGGTTGACGGCCGTCTGCACGGGCTGCCCGTCCAGGATGGCGCAGACGTAGCGGGCCACCTCCAGGGCCGAGGTGGATTGGGCCTCGCGGGTGCTGGCGCCAAGGTGCGGTGTGGCCACCACGTTGGGGAGCCGTACCAGGGGATTGTCCACGGCGGGCTCGTGCTCGAAGACGTCCAGGGCGGCACCGCCGAGGTGCCCCGAGCGCAGCGCGGCCTCCAGAGCGGCCTCGTCGATGATGCCGCCCCGGGCGCAGTTGAGGACGAACGCCCCAGCCGGCAACAGGGCGAGCTCGCGGGTGCCGATCATGCCCTTGGTCTGGGGGGTCAGGGGGGTGTGCACCGTCAGCACGTCGGCAGCGCGCAGCACCTCGTCCACCGGCAGGAAGCGGATGCCCAGGGCCTCGGCCCGCTCGGCGGGCAGGAAGGGATCGAATCCGCAGACGGACATCCCGAAGGCCTGGGCCCGGCGGGCCAGTTCCTGGCCGATCCGGCCCAGGCCCACGATGCCCAGCGTCTTGCCGCGCAGTTCGGTGCCCACAAACGCCTGCCGATCCCATCGCCCCGCGCGCAGCGAGGCCACCGCGTCAGGGATGCGCCGCGCCAGGGCCAACAGCAGCCCGAAGGTCTGCTCGGTGGCCGCGATGGTGTTGCCGTCAGGCACGTTCACCACCACGATGCCTCGCGAGGTGGCGGTTTCCACGTCGATGTTGTTGACGCCGACCCCGGCCCGGCCCACCACGCGCAGGGAGCGCCCCGCGAGCAGGACCTCCCGGGTCACCTCTGTGGCGCTGCGCACGATCAGGGCTTCGAAATCCGGGATCAGGGCAAGCAGTTCCCCAGGAGTGCAGTCGGTGCGCACCGTCACCTCGTGTGCGGCGGCCAGCACCCTCAGCCCGGCTTCATCCAGCGGTTCGGTCACCAGCACCCTACCCACGGATCCACCCTCCTCGACCTACAGCAGACCATGCTCCGCGGCGGCCGCGGCGGCCGCCGGGCCCGCGCCGCCACGGCCGCCCAGCTCCACGAGGGCCGCGTCCAGGATTTCAAAGAACCGCACCAGATCGCGGGCGCCGAGCGCCCCCATGTGCCCGATGCGCAGCATCCGGCCCCGGAGGGGTCCCATGCCGCCGGCAAGCGTGGCGCCGCGGCGCTCCACCGCCGCGGAGAGCGCGGCGAACTCCACCCCGGGAGGCAGAAGCGCCGCGGTCACGGTGGGCGAGGCGTCCGCCTCCGCGGTCAGGGGCGTCAGGCCCGCGGCGGCGAAGGCGGTGCGGGAGACCGCCCGCATCGCCCCGTGCCGCGCAAAGACCTGCGGCAGGCCCTGGGCCAGGATGCGGCGCAGCGCCGCGTCCAGCTCGTACCACAGCGAGACGGCGGGGGTGTATGGCGTCTCCCCGTGGTCGGCCATCTCCAGGTACGGGCGCCAGTCCCAGTAGGAGCGCGGCAGGGTGGCCCTCTGCCCGGCCGCCCGCGCCCGGGGACCGATCGCCACCAGGGCCAGGCCGGGTGGGGTCATCAGGGCCTTCTGCGAACCCGCGATCACGACATCACAGGCCCATTCGTCCATCCGCAGATCGGCGCCGCCGAGCCCGCTGACGGCGTCCACCAGCAGCAGGGCCCCGTGGGCCCGCACGGCCGCGGCAACCTCCGGCAGGTGCACGAGCACGCCGGTCGAGGTCTCGTTGAAGGTGCAGAGCACCCCCGCAAAGTGGCGCTCCGGCTGCCGCAGGTCCTCGGCGAGGCGTTCCCGCACCCGCTCCGGATCGATGCCCTGGCCCCAGGGTACCTCCATGCGCTCCACCACGAGGCCGAACGCGCTGGCGATCTCGGCGAAACGCTCCCCGAAGGCGCCCATCACCAGGGACAGCACGCGGTCGCCGGGAGAGAAGGAGTTCACCAGGGCGCACTCCAGGGCGCCCGTCCCCGAACCCGGCCAGACCATCACGGGGCTCGACGTCTGGAAGACCTGGCGCAACTGGGCCTGGACCCGGTGGTAGATGTCGCGGAAGGGCTGGCTGCGGTGGTTGATGAGGGGGCGCGCACCATAGCGGCGCACCTCCTCCAGGACCGGAGTGGGCCCGGGGACCATGAGGAGTTGAAAGGGGATCTCCGGATCCACGGGGTTCTGGGCTTGGTCGGACACTGCCTGCACCTCCTGGCGGGTGCTCCCCGCAGCCGGAAAAAACGAAACCCCGCCCCACCGGCCCGTTGCCGATCAGGGGCGAGGTCCTTTGGCCTCGCGGTGCCACCCTTGCTCGCTCGCATCACGCTACCGCGGAACGCGAACCTTCAGGACCGCGTAACGGGCGATTGCCGCCCCGGTCGTCCCGGGGAGCCTAGCGGGTGGAGGGCGCCGTCTCTGCCGGGCTTGCACCGCCCCCGGCTCGCTGCTCTGCTGGACCCGGCCTGGATCCCGGGCGCCAGCCCGCTCATCGGCACGGGTTCAAGCTAGCACGGGCCCGGTGGGGTGTCAATGGGTAGCGCTGACGCATGAGTGGTCGGGGAGGGAGGGCGGGAGGTCCGGGCGAGCGCGGCGGAAGGGGGGTGTCTGAAGGCACGATCACGATGCCCGAAGGGGGTCGGCCCCGTGGCCGCGGCCCGCGAGGGAACGACGTGGGTTCGCCAATGCCGGCACCCTCGAGTGCGGTGCCGAGGGGACGCGGGCGGTTCGATGACCACGCGTACGGGTTCAGCGGCAAAGCCCGCAGGTTGAGGCCGCCCGCGTTGTGGCTGAAGACCGGCCGGCTCTTGCTCGCATCCGCGTACGTTCGGGTATAGCTACTCCACTGGGCGGCGTGCCATCGGGCGCCAGACATGTCCGAGCACCATCCAGATGCTGGCCATCACTAGGGCAGTGGCAAGGGTTGCACCGGCACCGCGCAGCTCACCCGACACCAACGGTGCCGCCGTCTCCAAGTAGAACCGCAGGGGCCGTGCAATCCAATCCGAGTCCACCAAAACCCAGAGCAGAAACGCGGCAGCAACTGGCACGTCCATGCCGGGCGACTCGGACAACTCGGACCAGCACCATCCAATCCACGCTGCAAGGATCCCCAAACCTAGAATGGAGCGCACAAGGGAGAACTGCGCCAGATCCACGCCAGTGTATGGAGTTCCCAGGCCCAGGACGGGAGATATACGCGGGGCCGCAACGGCGCACCAGACGAGGGTCAAGCTCAGCACCACCCAAGGATGCAACCGGAGTCTGTTCACGACCTGACGCAACGCCCAATGTGTCGCCCAGCCAACGGCCAATGCACCAATAGCAATGGCGACAAACTGTGCAAGGGCATCACCCAGGCCAACAAACCCAAATTCGGGGTGTTGGGTCTGCACGACACCAGGACTCACATGAAGGAGCCGGCCATCGAGGGCGGCAAAGGCCAACAGCCCAATGCCCCAAAGCCAAGACGATATCGGCCGGGTCGACTCTGGCCGGCCGATCACCCGTGGCAACACACGGCGGAGAAATGCGTCCGTACATAGGATGCCTATTGCGGCCAAGGCCAAGGTGGCTCCCGCCTGCCACCAGGAATGACGAACATTCTCCACAAATCCGCCCAGAAGGCTCAGGCTGACGCCAGCCCGTGTAAGTGACGGCGTCACGGCACTCAACCACCATGCCAGCGCGAAGCCCAGCCGCACGGATTGTGTCGTGGACAGCCCGAGTACGAGACTCCCTGTCACAACTGCCGCTGCGACCATCAACACCAACGCGAGAAGGGCACTGAGCGCTGCCCCTGCAGGCGTGACGACTCCCGAGGGGGCGGTCAGTAGCAGAACAGCCCTCTGGCGAGGCGCGAAGAACACCACAAACAAAGCCGCGAGAGCAATAGCACGCAATCCAGGAGGCACAGGCCCCGCCAAACCGGCAAGGACCCATCCCACCAAGGCACCCATGACGCCGATGAGCAGCACCGTAGCGGCAGAATTGAAGCCAGCGACGAGCAGGGACGTTAGTCCATACCCCACTGTCCCCGTCTTCGCCTGCGGACCGGTCATGGAGGCAGCAATGCCTCCAAGGACGAGCACCATGAACGAAATCGCCATGGGCGTGCAAGAGCGCGCCCATGGCCTTGAAGAACACTTTCCTTGAGTCGGTAGCGCTCCCACCTAACCGTTCACCAAGAGCTGATCCCGCATCAGCAGATCCGCCAACGAGTTGCCGCCGCCGGCCTGAAGGTTCCTCCCACGCCAGGAGATGTACGACCAAGAGCCAGGAATGTGGGCATTGCGGGCGATAGACTGCGTCCACCAGGTCACACTGCTCGCGATGGCAGGAGCCATCTGCTGGGCCGTCCCTGCGCCAGGATGACTGTAGTATCGACCCACGACAGCCTTAACACCACCCGCATCCTGGAAAAGAGAGGACGTGCGCCATGAAGTCGACCGCGCGGAGTAGGTGAAATTCCTACCGCCGAAGGACTAGCCATCCACGGCGAAGCGAGTCTTGCGTGGCCACTCGCGAGGGTGGCTGCGAAGCGTAGACAGCGCGACGTCCAGGCC